>CAMLMF010000165.1 GCA_946480995.1 uncultured Bdellovibrio sp.
AGAATTACGAGCAGGCTCTGCGTGTGACGACTCAGCTGCAACAAAAATACTCAGCCGTGGCTAATCTCTATTTTCTGGAAGGCACGATTCACTATCTTATGAACAATAAATCTTTGGCGATTGCCAAGTTAGAACAGGGGTTGACGATGGCTCCGGACAATACTCAAGGACAAAATCTGTTAAAACAGCTTAAAGGAGGTAAATAATGTTAAGTCTTCCACTTGGCGCAATAATGACCATTGTCATTTTCATCTATGCGATGGGAGTGCAGAACTTAGGACTTTACCTGAACGTCCACTCGATGATCCTCGTCGGCGGTGGTACTTTAGCCATTTTATTTTTCACTTCACCCATCAACGCTCTTCGCAATCTGGTGCGCGAAACAAAAAATCTTTTTTCTAAGCCCTTGCACTTTGATCAAGTTCGCAAAGACCTGTTGTCAATTGCAAATGGCAAACTGACGGCAACGAAATCATCAGATGAATTGGTCGCCTATGCTCAGGATCTTTGGGAGCAAGGAATTTCACCAGATTTGTTTGTTGTTTTGATCTCGCAAAAACGCAAAGAAATTGAACAGCGGGCCGTGGATGCAATTCAATGTCTAAAAAATCTTGCCAAGTATCCACCCGCACTAGGAATGGCCGGAACTGTCATGGGTATCGTGACCCTGTTCCAATCTCTTGATGGCGGAAAAGACAAAATCGGTCCGGCCCTCGCCGTCGCTATGACCGCGACATTCTTCGGCTTGATGATTGCCAATGCGATCGTCATGCCACTTTCTGACCGTTTGCAAGTTCGCCAGATTTCTGATGGCAATTATTTACAGAATATTTACCAGGTTCTTTTACTAATCAATCAAGACGAGTCTTCGCACTTGATCGAGGAAGAGGTTACATCCCGTGCAGGCTAAAAAACCAAGACTTCCCAGAATTGAGCGCTACGAAGAGATCAAAGTTCACGAAGATGACAATCAACATCTGTGGGCCGTTTCTTATTCCGACTTCTTGATGGTTCTTTTAAGCTTCTTCGTAATCTTCTATTCTGCGGACAGTAATCAACAAGAAACTCTGATGCAAAAGATCAGCGCCCATTTTAACTTGGATCCAAACTCCAAGACGGCAGAACTTCACGGCGCGGCAGCTCGCCTGCCTGCAAACTTCCAAGAAGTTGCGGCCCTTTATAACTTTCAAGTCTCTACGCAAAAAGAAAACGTGTATATTCACTTCCCGGAAAACTTTTTCGCTCCAGGCAAACACGGCATCGATTCGGCGCAAGAGATTTTGGTAAAAAAAGTTTTGGCTCCGCTTAAGCCCTATGCATCGCAATTAAATTTTTATTTTGAGGGGCACACTGACAAGGACCCGTTAAAAAAATCCCGTACAACAATAGTTAAAGATAACTTTATTCTTAGCAGTTTGCGGGCTTCTGCTGCATTGGATATCGCTCGTACCACAGGATTCCCTGAGGATCATATGTTTATCCAAGCCGCTTCATCCAACATTCGTAATTCGCGATCGCTCACGATTCGCATTTCTCCAAAAGGAGACACTTTATGAAAATAGCAATTCTATTCACTCTTCTTTTGTCTGCAACAGCACATGCGGACTTGTTGGCGCGAATGAATTTGGAAGAAGCCTTCCGTCAACGACTTGAAACCGTGGTAAAAACCTATGATCCCGAGGGGCGCGTGCTCATCCGCTTTGACTATCGCAATGTCCAAGGCGTATTACCGGGAACTTCACTTTCAGCAAATGAACAGATGCCATCACAGGTTGACGTTTCTGATATTAGCCGAGCTAATATTGAAATCTATACAGTAAATGTAGAATTACCTGAGGACTTCAACAAAACCATTTTTAAGATTTTACCAATACCTAAAGAAGTCATCGCAGTACAGAAGCGCAAACTCGATATTCAAAAAGACGCGCAGATTGTAAAAGAAATCGATGCAAAGTCGCTAAACGAAATTGCCACCCAAAGTGTTAATAGCCTGACTGAAAAGATGATTTATCTTTTCAGCAGCTTGATGGCATTAATCTTTTTGGGATTCGCCTATATCAGTCAACGTCGCATGAAGGATTTCAAATTACAGATGTCCTTGTTAACAAGCGCCGTTGCTGAAAGTGTCACGTCGGCCAATGCGGCAAGTTTTTCAGCTCAAACAAACCAAAACCGCCCCCAAACGTCTGCTTCGGCGGAAGGTTTTCAATTTAAAATCAATTCTTTACACGGCCTTTCTGATGAAACTTTGTTAGCAGTTCTTTCGGACTGCTACTGGTGCGCCCAGGACACAGAAGCTTCGTGGATGTGGCGTCGTCTAAATAGCAAACGCAAATTCAGCTTGATGGGCCAGTCCGACTTCTTAAAGTCTTATTCACATTATTTGCAAAACATCACCGAACAAGAGTCCTCAATTTATGAAGACTCGTATTACTATCAGCCGCAAAATTATAATCATCTTAGCAACGAAGACCTCGCCGCATGCGTGCAGAAGAACCCTTCCTTGTGGCACAGCCTTAGTCCCCTCAGACAAAAATATTTGCCCATTTCGATTGATCAAAAACTGCAAATTCGCATTTCATTACCGGATGCGAAATCTTTTGATTTCGCAAAACTACAAAGAAGCCCTTCTCGTTCCCTTGAAGTGTCCGCTTCTGTGACACATATCTCAAGTGATGATGAATTAAAAATTCTTTCAGATCCAAACATCGTTCCAATGGATCTGCGTCGTCAAGTTCCAACCTTGGTGTGGCTGGCGCAAAAAGACACAGAGACCATTACAAAAATTTTGGCAAAATACGATGCACGCTCTTTAGCTTCTGCATGGATTGCTCCTGAAGAAACTCTTAGAAAGCTTGAAGCATGCTTGCCCGAAAAAAAGGCGAAGGTTTTACGCTCTTACTTAACGAAGAGTTCTCCGGATCGCACATCGGACGCTTTTAAATCCCTTTATCTGGAGGGCTTGCATGATGACGTGGCTTAGATTTTTTGCCGCATTAACTGTCGCGACCTCTAGTCCCGCCGCGTGGGCTCTTTCTATTGAATCCAGTATGAAGGAAAGCAACACCAGTGCGACGGTTTCCACAGAGTTTTCCCAACTCGCTGTGGAGGGTGAACGCATTACGGGTTCGGGTTTGAAACTGGGATTTGATTTTCTATTAAGCAACTATATTAGTACGGAATTTTTATTAGCGACTACCCTCGACCCTAACAATGGTTTTCAAACCAGTTACACAGCTTTGGGTCTTTATGGTTCGTACAATTTGTTTGATGCCTCTAGCTATACGCGAAAATTGCAGCTCAATGGGAAAAGTGTTTTCGTGGAAAAACATCAAGCTTCTCAAAAACTCAGTATCGGTGTGGGCTTTGAACAAGTACTTCTTAACGGCAGTCGCGGAGTCTATAGCGCCTCAGGTCCGGGGATTGGTATTACCTATCAACGCGAAATTTTCGGCTGGCCGACGGTTTTAGGAGTTCGCAAGACAATGCTAAAGAGCAACTCGCTGGACGTCGACTTTCTAGCACTTAATTTAGGCGTGAATATTCCTTTTTAAAATTCAAAAAAAAGGGGGAAGCCTCCCCCTTTTTCAGTATTACTTTTTCAATGAAGCAATTGCCGCTTCATAATTTGGTTCATTCACAATTTCAGAAACCTGCTCAGAGTATAGAACTTTGTTATTTTCATCCAAAGTCACAACAGCGCGCGCAAGCAATCCCATCAGTGGTGAATCAGAAATTTCTAAACCCCACTGCTTGCCAAAATCACTGCGGAAGCTAGATAAAGTTTCACAGTTTTTAATACCTTCAGCGCCACAGAAGCGCGCCTGCGCAAATGGTAAATCCGCCGAAATATTCAAAACAACAGTGTCTTGTAGTTTCGCTGCCTCTTGATTGAACTTTCTGACAGATGCAGCACATGTGCCCGTATCAACGCTTGGGAAAATGTTAAGAACTTTCTTTTTCCCAGCGAAAGATTCTAGTGTCACTTCAGATAAATTGTTGCGCACTAGTTTAAAATCCTTAGATGTGGATCCGTGACCTGGCAATTGACCAGACGTATTCACAGGTTTTCCTTGCAGAGTAATAGATGCCATAAAAGCTCCTTTTGTAGGGCCTCACCCTATCAAGGCTGCGGTGGGATTCCAACTTTTAAAACTATTTTACCGGTGTGCGCACTGGACTCCATCAAAGCATGCGCTTCCCGAGCCTGCTCTAAAGGCAACTCTTTATAAATGACAGGTTTGACAGCCCCCGAATTTAAGAGGGGCCAAATATTTTCCTCAAGTGCTTTGGCGATCTTATTTTTTTCTGCGATAGAGCGCGGTCGCAAGGTTGAGCCCGTAAAAGTCAGACGCTTTTGCATCATCTTGCGCAGATCCAAGGATACGTGTGCGCCCTGCATCGTCGCAATTTGCACCAGACGTCCTTGCGGCGCTAGCGCCTCGACATTGCGGGGAAAGTATTCGCCGCCAATCATATCCAATATTACGTTCACACCGGCGCCCGCCGTCTCATCTTTGATGACTTGAACGAAATCTTCACTCTTGTATAAAATTACGCGGTCGGCGCCCATCTTTAGGCAGGCGTCCTTCGCGTCTTCCTTACCCACGGTCGTAAAAACTTTCGCCCCCCGCGCATGGGCTAATTGAATGGCAGTGGTCCCGATACCCCCAGCACCCCCGTGAATTAGAATGCTTTCGCCGGACTGCAAACGTCCACTTTCAAAAACATTGGTCCAAACCGTAAAAAAAGTTTCGGGCAAAGCAGCGGCATGGACCATATCGAAGCCCAAGGGAATAGGTAAACAATGTCCCTCTGGGGCCAGAGCAAATTCAGCATAACCACCGCCAGGGACTAAGGCGCAAACCTTGTCGCCTTTTTTCCATCTTGTGACCTCGCTCCCGCACTCGCTAATTTCGCCTGCCACCTCAAGACCTAAAATCGGAGATGCTCCCGGAGGTGGCGGATAAGTGCCCTGGCGCTGCGCACAGTCTGGCCGATTGACTCCGGCCGCATGTACTTTGATCAGGACCTCATGCGCAGAAACTTTAGGTATTGCTGTTTCTTGCACAGACAACACCTCGGGACCGCCAACACCGTTCATCGCCACGTACTTCATAATTACCTCGAACCACCATATTCGGACAGGTTAAGACGATATGCAATCTAGTCCCTTTGCTAACAGTCGATAAGAAATTATGCGCATTTTTTGGGCCCTTCTTTTTTTGCACAGTTCGATAAGCTTGGCTGCCGACGTCAGTGAAAGCTCGGTTTATGCTTGCCGTTTTGAGGAAGACCCCCACGGATTTTCTTCCCTGCGCATGAAAAAATATTTTGATCTGAATGAAAATATGGAACTAGGCAAAGTAGATTTGATTCAAAATTTTATCGTCGTAGAAAGTACTCCGACGAAAGTGTATCAAATCCCCTTATTAGACAATAAAACCTATGTGCAGATGTGGCACTCTGCAAATCTTTTAGTTGATGCCCATTTGTCTTATGCACAAGGGCATCAAGAATTTAGAGCAACCTACAAAAAAGATTCGCAGAGTAAAAAAATTCTGTGTGTCGAGTTGCCACCTTAAAGAGTAAACTGTCCAGCGGCTTCAGGCTGAAACGTGACTGCTTTAACTTTCAATTTTTTAACCGCACCATTGGGCATCTTCCAATCAATAGATTGACCGACACTGAGGCCTAACAAAGCAACGCCTACTGGGGCAAGAACCGAAACTCGTCCCTCTTGTAAGTTTGCGTCCTGCGGATAAACCAGGGTGATTTCGTTTTCTTGATCAGTGCTAGCATCCCAAAATTTTACTTTGGAATTCATTGTAACGACGTCACGAGGGATCTCGGCTTGCGCAATAACGTTGGCGCGGCTCAGCTCTTCCTCCAAAGCCTCTGCCATGGCGCTTTCCTCTTGTCCCACCAAAGTCATCAAACGGTGGTAATCTTGGTCAGTAATAAAAATGCGATTGCCTGTATTCATAAAAATCTCCTTAATTTAATGAGACGAACGGATTTAAAATTTAGATGGAAAATAAAAAGAACGTAGTATTACAAGGCGTTAAGCAGAAACTTTCTGCACGCGTAAAATCTTAGAATAAAGCGGTCTGGAACAAACCTTTTCATAAGACTTATTAGACACTAA
>CAMLMF010000166.1 GCA_946480995.1 uncultured Bdellovibrio sp.
GAATTGCGGAGAACGCAAAACTTTAAAGACATCAATGGCTGTTAATTCGTCGTCGTTTTCAAGATTTGATTGTGCTGGCAAAACACCGGACATAAAAAATCCTGTGTCGCCACCGATTTCAAAAATCGCCGGGAACGATTTTCTTTGGATTTCCAAGGAGCCTGATGAAGAAATTTCTTTCCACGTTCTTTGAATTTCTAAGTTGCCGCGTAAGTTTGTGGTGTCCATTTCGCTGATTTCAAAAAAGGTCGTCAAACCGATTTCCGTCGCAGGGTCTTGGCGATCTTTCAGGCCGTAAGACCACTGCAAGGTCTTGGATTTATCCAAAGCACGATCTTCGGTGTGCAGAATTTTGCTTTGCGGATCCGCAAGAGCACGGCGCAAGCTTGGTACGATGCCGGCAGAGTAGTCATTGAAATTCATAAATTGCCCCGTGCTGCGACTGGCAGCAAAGAGGCCATTTAAGCTGGCTTTAGATACTTCCGCGTAATGTACGATCAAGTGCGGGGAGCCTGACTTCGCTAAAGTGCGTAGGTCCTTTTTTTCATCTGCTGGAGATGGCGAGGCGGAGGCTGCGGCGACAGGATTTGCCGAGGGAGCTTCGACTTTGTAAGCATTCACGGAGCCATCAGGATTTTGTGTGGCTTCAGCCGGCAAATTCGCATCCGCGTTCAGTGAAGCTTCGGAGTTTTGCGACAGCGTCTGTGCAGATTCATCCGGTGAGGCATTGATTTGCACTGTGGATTTTAAGTAACTTACACGGCGCTCAAGATTTTGCTGACCCTTTTGGTAAAGAGTCACGCCAACACCGCTGGCTACGATAACTAATAAAGACAACTGCGTTAAGGGGCTGCCCAGAAAACGTTTCCATGCAGGCGGGGTCACAGGCTTAAAGGTTTCGATATCCACGCCACACTGTGCGCAATATTTATCTTTAGGTTGTTGAAACCCACAGCGTGGACAATTGATCAGCATCGAAAATTAAATCCTTTATAAATTCGAAGAAGTCTTGGAATCAGGTTAAGACAAAGCGACTTGACCCACAATAGAATAATTGTGAGAGTGAAAGAGATGAAAAAGTATAAGCCGAAATCTGGTGAGAAAATTGAAATTGTCGAAGAAATTGTCCCGCCGAAGGTCGAGCTTCCGTTTGAGTTTTCGCCAGAACATTATCCCGTGTTGTTGCAAGAAGTTCTTGCCGCATTTTACCCCTTCCGCCAGAGGGAAAATCCACATTATTTTGATGGAACTTTCGGGCGTGGCGGACATTATTCGGCGATGAAATACGTCATTCCCCAGATGAAAGCCACAGTGATGGACCAAGATCTGGCCGCTGTGGAGTTTGCAAAAAAACGTTTCCAGACTGATGTCGAGCAGGGCCAGTTAAATGTAATCCATGGAAACTTCTCGAAATTTTCGGAACATAACCTAAAAAATTTTGATATGATGCTCTTAGATCTAGGCGTGAGTTCACCGCAATTGGACCAGGCGGACCGAGGCTTTAGTTTTTATCACGATGGTCCCCTAGATATGAGAATGAATCAGCAGCAGGGATTGACAGCTGAGGTGCTTATTAATACGGCTTCGGAAGACGAACTTATTCAATTGTTTAAGAACTACGGCGAGGTTTATCGTCCTGCGCGCGTCGTGCGTGCCATTGTTCAAGACAGAAAAGAAAAAGCTTTCCAGTCGACGAAGCAACTGGCCGGACTTATCGAACGTGTTGATGGCTGGCAGATCAAAGGTTTTCATCCCGCGACAAAATATTTTATGGCTTTGCGCTTGGCTGTGAATTCTGAATTAGAAGTTGTCGAACAAGCTATTCCGGCAATGATTCAAGCATTGAATCCGGGCGGACGCTTAGCGGTGATTTCATTCCATTCTTTAGAAGATCGCATTGTAAAAAACATCTTCCGCGGCTCGGAAAGCTTCGGCAGATCTGTAACAAAAAAAGTAATTGTTCCCACTCAGGATGAGTGTGACAAAAACACCCGCTCGCGTTCAGCGAAGCTGCGTGTTTTCGAGAGGAGTGCTCAGGATGAGCTCGGAAAATTTTAGGCAACTAAAACCATTTTTTAGTATCTTGTTAATCATTGCCACCTTGTTTTCAATCGTCTTCCTGCAGATGGAAGAACGCCGCATGGGTTATAGCGTCCTGAAGCTGACTCGTGAACACAAAAAAGTTTGGGAAGAAAAACGCGTGAAAGAAATTGCCTTGGCAAAAGTCACGCGTCCGCAATTGTTAGATTCTGTTGCGCAACAAAAGTTCACCTTAAAGAAAGTGCAAGCCAATCAGATCATTCATCTGAGCGGTGCGATGCCAGAGAGTGTTGAAAAGGTTGTGAATAAAGGCTTAGAGAAAAAGGATCTATAGTTGAAATCACGTATTGTTGTCATCTTTGTTGGAATATTGGTCCTATGGTCTATGCTTGTTTTGCGAGCCGCTTATTTGCAGTTTTTGCCAAATGATCGTTTGAATGCTTTGCAGAACCGTCAATTTCAAACCAAAGTAACGCTGCAGGCTCGCCGTGGCGCGATTGTCGATAGCAATGGTCGTGATTTGGCTATGTCTACTGCAGCTTATTCGTTGTATGCAGACCCAAAAATTATCGAGAATAAAAAAGTCGCTGCAAAAAAATTAGCAAAAGCTTTAAGCATGCCCTACGAAGCTGTGTACAGCAAAATTAAAGACGGCAATCGTCGCTTCGTATGGATTCAGCGCATGCTAGAACAAAACAAAGCAGATGAAATTAAAGCTTGGGATATTCGCGGTCTTTCTTTTGTTGAAGAGTGGCGTCGGGTGTATCCGAACGAAACTTTGCTATCACAGACATTGGGCTTTCTGGGGTCTGAGGGACAGGGGCTCGAAGGCTTAGAGTTGGGTTATAATCAGGCCTTAGCGGGGAATCAGAAGAAAGTTTCTGTGAAGCGCGATGCTCGCGGTCGTCCGTTGATTCACGATGGTTTGTTGTTCACCGAAAATCCTGAAGGTGATGAGTTGCGTTTGACCGTGGATTCCGAATTGCAATATCGCTTGGAAAGTGAATTGGTGAATGCGGTTGAAACTTTTGAAGCCGATCATGCCGTGGGTGTCATTTTAGATGCGAAAACTTCAGCAGTTCTAGCTTTGGCTTCCGCGCCATCGTTTGATGTGAATAAGCCTGGTAAGGTTCTTGCTGAACATCGTCGTAACAAAATTGTTACCGACGCTTTTGAGCCGGGTTCAACCATGAAGACTTTTGTTATTGCGGCGGCATTGCGTGATGGCTTGATCAAACCGAGCACAAAATTTTATTGTGAAAAAGGCAGTTACAAAGTCGGCGACAGAATCATTCGTGAAGCAGAATCCAAAGAAAAGTTTGAAGACCTCACGGTCTCTGAAATCTTGGCCCTTTCTTCAAACGTAGGTACCACTAAGATTGCTTTTAAAATGGGTGCAGATCATTTGCGCCAGGGTCTTTTGGATTTTGGTTTTGGCACGCGTTTAGGTGTGGATCTTCCCGGGGAAGCGCGTGGGATGGTGCAAGCTTTGCCGTGGCGTCCGCACTTATTAAGTAATATTTCTTTTGGTCACGGGGTCTCTGCGACTCCGTTGCAAATTGCCAACGCCTTTGCAGCTATCGCAAACGGCGGAGTTTTAAATACTCCTTATATCGTGCAAGCAAAGCGCGACGCGGAAACAGGCGTGTTGACGGAATCTGCGGTGAAGCCGATTCGTCGCGTTTTAAGTCCCGAACAAGCTGCACAAATGCGTGCGATGCTTGTTGGTGTGACGACGCAAGGTGGAACCGGCGGCAATGCTCGTGTTGATGGCTTTATGGTGGGTGGTAAGACTGGTACCGCACAAAAAGTAAATCCAAATGGTCGCGGTTATCTTAAGGGCATGTATGTTTCAAGCTTTGGTGGTTTTATTCCGGCGAATGATCCTAAATTTGTGATTTATGTGGCGGTGGATTCTCCGCGCAAAGCTTATTATGGAGCGACAGTGGCAGCGCCCTTGTTTTCCCGTGTAGCTTCTTATGCGGTTCGCAAGCAGGGTATTGCTCCGTTATTAAAAGCGGAACTTTCTTCGACCGATCCTAAACTTAAACGTTTGGTCGCGTCTGATTTCAAGTCAAGTAAGCCGGCTCTTAAAGAAGTGATTACTGCGGCAGAGTTAGAGCGCATGACTGAGGTGCCTACAGGGGAAGCAGTTCCCAATTTAATGAACCTAACGACGCGCGAAGTTCTTCGTCGTATCAATGGCCAGGATTTGAAAGTTAAATTCGTCGGTCAAGGTTTGGTCTCTGAGGTTGTGCCGGGAGTTGGGACAGCTTTACCGGACAGCAAAGAAATCACCGTCATTCTAAAATAAAATTCGGAAATCGGACTTCTCCAGATCGTTTAAACACGTCTGGAGGTTCTTGGCCCGGTTGCTTGTTTGCTGGGCTGTTCTGCCATAGAGCGTAAGTTTAACTGATGGGGGAAACTTATTGCTCTCTTTCAAACCATGAATGAAAGTGGCGAGTATGCAATTGAACGTGATTCCGACCGAGGATCTTTTAAAAAAACATTTCAACTTAACGCAATTTCGTCGTGGTCAAACAGAGATCATCGATTCTGTATTAGCCAAAAAAGATGTCTTGGCAGTTTTGCCAACGGGCGGTGGCAAGTCTTTGTGTTATCAGTATCCAGCGGTTTTTTTAAATCAGCTGGTAGTGGTGATTTCTCCGCTAATTGCTTTGATGAAAGATCAAGTGGCTTCGTTGCGTCGTTTGGGAATTCCTTCGGGAAGTTTGCATTCGGGTCAGTCGGATGATGAAAAAAGACAAGTATTTGCAGAGTTGAATAAAGGCGGCGCCTTTGTTTTGTACTTGTCGCCAGAACGCGCGCAAAAAGAAGGTTTTCAAAAGTGGATTCAACATCGCACGATTGGTTTGTTTGCTGTCGATGAAGCGCATTGTGTATCTCAATGGGGACATGATTTCCGTGAAGAGTATGCTCAGTTATCTGTTTTGAAAAAATTGCGCCCGGATGTTCCGGTCTTGGCTTTAACAGCCTCGGCAACGCCGACGGTGCTAGATGATATTGCAAAACAGCTGGCGTTGAAAGCACCGGATCGTCGCGTGCATGGGTTTTATCGTCCTAATCTGTATTACCAAGTGGAGCTTTGTGAAAATGACGAGGCCAAAGCTGATTATCTGGTGCAGAGCCTAAAAAGCACACCGCAAGGGCGTATCATTGTTTACTGTGGTACGCGCAAGATGACGGAAAGTGTTGCGTTAAGTTTAGAAAAGAAATTTGCAAAGGTGGGGTATTATCACGCGGGCTTGTCTGCTGAAGTGCGGACTCGTACCCAGGAAGCCTATAGCAATGGGGACTTGCGCATTTTGGTCGCGACAAATGCATTCGGCATGGGTATTGACCAGCCGGACGTGCGCTTAGTGGTGCACTATCAAATTCCTGCGAACATCGATTCTTTGTATCAAGAGATGGGCCGCGCGGGCCGAGATAATTTCGAATCGACCTGTTTGACCTTGTACGCAAAAAAAGACAAGGGCTTGCAGTCATACTTTATTCAAAGTTCAGAAGCTTCCGAAGAAATCAAAAGTACGCGTTGGCGCAATTTAGATGCCTTGGTGAATTACGCTGAAGGCGGTGAATGTCGTCACGCTGAAATTCTGACTTATTACAAAGATTCGCAGCGTATTGAAAAGTGCGGGCACTGTGACGTGTGTGATGCAAAATCAGATCGTCGTATTCCTAAGCCAGTGACGACATTTATCAAGTTGGATCAAACCTTAGATAAAATTAAGTCGACATTAAAAACCAAGAAAAAACCAAAAAGTTCACAAGTGGCTTTGGAGTTGGATTCCGAACAGGAAGAGCGCTTTGAGCGTCTGAAAGCATGGCGCAAAGAAAAAGCCAAAGAGCTTGATGCGCCGGCCTTTGTGGTTTTCAGTGATCAGACTTTAAAACACTTAGCGATTCAAAATCCGCAAAGTATCGATGGGATGCGCTCAATTTATGGTATCGGTGAAGCGAAGCTAGAAAAGTTTGGTTGGGACGTGCTGGCTGAATTGACGGCCGGGGGACACTAAATCCCCCGCGTTGACTAGATCGAATCTAAATACTCGCCAATTTTTCTTAAGACCTGTGCT
>CAMLMF010000167.1 GCA_946480995.1 uncultured Bdellovibrio sp.
CCAAGGGGCAGTTCTTAGCCCGTGGTTACGGCAATCCGCACTCTTTGATTGCGTTCCGTGCCTTAAGCTTTAATCCGCAAGAACAACAGCCAACCGGTTATGATTTCTTACAGCAAAAAGTTTTGAACTCATGGAAAGTTCGTAAAGCAGCCGGTTTCCGTGGCAGCTTCCGCTTAGCTTTTGGTGAATCTGATTATATCCCAGGTCTGGTGTTAGATTATTACGTCGTTCGCCAAAACGGCAAACAAGGCCAAGTCTTTGCCGCGCAATTAGTAACTGCGGGAATGAACGAAGCCTTAAAAGATGTAGAGCTATTTTTTAAAGGCCTGGTGGAAAAAGCCAAGGCGCAAGGTATTTCGGAATACAGCTGGGAAAACACAGCCGTCGTGATCCGCAATGATGTCGGCATCCGTAAACTTGAAGGTCTCAACGTTGAAGAACCAAAGACCGTTAAAGATTTACCAGGCATGGATTTGTCAGACATCGAGATCTTGCTGAATGCGGCCGACGACGACGGCGTGATTTCGATGAGCTGTGATTTAAGTGAAGGTCAAAAGACAGGCTTCTTCTTAGATCAAACCCACAATATTCATTTGGCTGTAGAGCTTTATAAAAATTGGGCTGTGTCGCAAGAAAAACGCAAAATCCGTGTTTTGGATTTGTGCTGCTATGTCGGCCATTGGTCGACACAAATCACTCGCGCTTTAAAGAGCTTAGGCTTTGAAGTGGAAGTGTCTTTGGTCGACGTTTCAAAAACAGCTTTGGCGTTCGCTAAGAAAAATGCCGAACGTGAAGGCGCGCAAGTGATTGTGCACGAAATGGATGTGTCGACAGGTTTGGGCGAATTGCCAAGTGCGAACTATGATATCGTGATTGCTGATCCTCCGGCATTTATTAAGTCGAAAAAAGACATTCCAATTGGTAAGCACGCTTATTTGAAAATGAACACGCACGCATTTCGTGTGGTTAAAAATAACGGCTTCGTGGCTTCGTGCTCATGTTCTGGGTTGTTGGAAGAGGAAGAATTCCGCGATGCGATTCGTAAAGCTTCGTTACGTAATTTTTCTGAAGTGCGCAGTGTTTTGCGTGGCGGCCACGCCGCAGATCACCCGACGTTGATGCAATTCCCTGAGGGTTTTTACTTAAAAATGTACGTCCACTACGTTCTGTAGTGGATTTTTTGTTAAACGACTTTTTGTCCTTGCGCCCAGAAGCCCGCGGATTCGGTAAGGCCCGATAAGACGGAGTGGAAGTGCGCTTGAGTTTGCAGACGTTCTTTGCCGAAGCGACGTGCGAACTCTTCCTGGATAAACGGAACCTTGGCAGTTCCCCCAGTCAAACACACTAGGTCAACTTGGTCTGGTTTTAAGCCTGCTGAATTGAGGCATTCATCCAGCGCCGCAAAGATTTTTTCCTTCGTTGAGCTTGCCCAATCAATAAACTGTGACAGCGCGAAGGTTTCAGTGATTTCTAAATCTGGATAATCAAAATTAAACACGGCTTGGTCTTGACCCGACAGAGTTCTTTTTGTGCCTTCGATTTTTTCAAAGAACGGGAAGATCTGTTGATCTTCAATCAGCACGAACAATCTTTCAATCGCGGCCGCGTCTTTGCCAGTCAAAGAGCTTTTGCGCACTTCGCGGATAAACTCGTAAGTGTCTTTTTCTTTAAGATGCACAATGTGCGCAGGATGATTCAGTCTTTGCGTAACTCCCACAGGCATAGTCAGGACATTGCTGCTCATCGGCAGGCGATAGCGGGACTTTGCGCCAAAGTATTCGTTCAGTTTGTGGCTCATAAAGACGCTGTCTAAGGCGTCACCGGCTAAGGGGCAACCATCAATAGCTAAGACATCGTCCTTAGAAAAATCTTCGGGGCGTAAGCGAATCAAGGTGAAATCCGAAGTTCCTCCGCCGAAGTCGCCAATCAAAACGACTTTTTCACTTTTTAAAGTGCGGCGATAATCAAAAGCAGCCGCCAAAGGTTCGGGCACAAATTGCACTTCTTTAAAGCCAGCAAAGGCGGCGGCTTTTTCCATGCGATGCAAAGCAAAGCCATCGGCCACAGGATCCATTGAATAGCGCGCCGGACGCCCGATCACCGCCCGATCCACGGGGGCATTCAGTGCTTTTTCTGCACGTTTTTTTAGTTCCAAAAGAAATACACCGACCAAGGTTTCTAAAGTCAGAATGCGGTTGTCTAAAACGGTGCCCAGATAATTTTGGTTGGGCAAATGTGATTTGAAAGAACGAAACAGTCGGCCTTCCATATCTTCTTCGATATATTTTTCGATGGCTTCAGAACCATAGAAACACACATCGGGATTCGGAAAATAAAGCAAGGTGCGCATCAAGGTCGCGTCACTGGCATGGGGATCAATGGCTAAGGCCTCGTGGCGTTGACCATTATGAAAGGCCCCCACTAGGGAATTACTTGTCCCGAAATCTATAGAAAGAAAACTATCGTTTGACATAACTTAGGTTAACAAAGTCGCTTAGTGACCACAAAACAAAAATGGGGAACTCCGCTGAACTTATTACTGGCAGAGGCTTTGCCGCAGGGACTATCTTTGTCACCGCTATTTTATTCTTTTCATTGGGTTTAAATATACATCGAAAAAAGCACCGTGAGGTTGATATGTTCGCCGCAACTTCAAGGGGTTTACCATGAATGTTTTAAATGGCCTGTTTCGTTTGATAGCATTTGGATCTTTGTTGATAGTTGTTTCTTGCAGCAATCTTGGCTACGAACAGTCAACCTGGGGAGTTATCGTCTCCCAGGCTGATCTTGAAACATCTTTTAAGTAGTGACGGGAGCTGGTTGCTGCTGTGGCGGAGCTTGGTTTCCGACTTGTGCCATTTGCGCTGCAGCCATCTGCGCGTGCTGAGCCTGTTGGTGGTACAAGTTTAATTTTGCAACATACTCTTTAAGCGCGGCATTTTCGTGCTTAAAGACTCCCAGTTGAGTCAAAGCTTGTTGCAAATGGCTGTAATAGTCTTGCGCTTCCAAGGCTTTCTTATCCAAAGCCAACTTCATATCGATAATTTTGTTTTCAGCCACCGACATTAAATTTTTCAAGACATCGCCCTGCGTGTGCGCTGACGACTCGACCTCGTTAAAGGACGCAGAAATCTTTTCGATCTCTTCATTCAATGACGCAATTGTATTGTCACGTTCAGTGATTGTCGTGCGCAGCTCTTCGCCTTCTTGTTGCAATTGCAATTTGTCGGCTTTCAAATTTTGAATCTCAGTTTCAAACTGTTCGCGTTGCTCTTCCCAAAGCTCTTGTTCTTTGGCAAAGGCTGCTTTGGCTTTTGTAAGCTCAGCGGTAAGTTCTTCTTTCAGGGCTTGGCTTAATTCGTATTCGCGTTGCAAGGCTTTGCAGCGTTCGAACAGAGCTTGGCTGTACTTTTTCTCTTCGCTTTGCATCTGCATCGCGCGGGCTTTAAGGCCTTGAATTTCAAGCTGAAGTTGCAGACTCAACTCTAAAGAGCGAGCTAGGTCGGCGCTGAGCTTGGTGTTATTTGCTCTTTCCGCGCTGAGCTGCTCGACCAACTGGCGGGATTGTACAGCCACAGTTTCAGGGCCGTAAGAAACGTTTTCTAGGCTTTTGATCTTTTCTAAAAGTTCCTCTTGTGAGCCCTTAAGCTCAGTGTGGAACTTCTTCATTTGAACTTGCATCTGTTCGTACTTAGGTTGAGCAGGAACGGATTCCTCCTCCTGGCCTTGCGTACTTAGCTCGTTCAGTTTGTTGCAGATCTCATCAAAAAGTTTTTCGTGCTCAGGAACCGAGTTCGTCATAGACTTCATTGTGAAGCATAGACGGAAGTCAAGTCATCGAAATTCATTGACCCTGTGACGCTCTCGATTTAGGTCCAGTGGGTAGGTCTTTTTGTAGGAGGGATTTTAAATGGTACTTTTTAGGTTTTTGCGTCTGGGAATGGCCGTGGTTTTTTCGATCGCTTGTGCGCAAAGCGTGCATGCCCAAGAAGTCGGTCTGTTAAGCGACATTAAGCCGCCGCAACAGTCTGCGGAGTATATTTTTCGTTCATCCCCTAAAGAGTCCCTTATCGGTGTGCAATTGTTGGGTGCTGTGAATAAGCCGGGTATCTATTATATCCCTGCTAATACCGATCTTTTGAAACTTCTGACATTAGCTGGCGGCACCACAAATGGTGGCGATCTTTCAGAGGTTTTAGTCCGCAAAATGGAGCCGAAGTCTTGGGCCGAGATAAAATCTAAAGCTATTAATGAATACCAAGGGGCTTACGAAGTTGATGCTGAAAAAATAATCAAATACGGCGGGGCTAAAAACTTAAAATTGCAACAGGACGACTTTGTCTATGTGCCACCGCGCACGCCGTGGATTAGTTCGGAAGCTTCCCGCAATATTACAATTGTGTCGATTGTTCTTGGTATTGTTTTAACGGCAGTCCTGATCGACAAGAATGCGGAAAAGAAATAATGCTGCAGGCGCGCGACGGACGTATTTTATTTTTAATAAAAGCGCTGGTCGCGATGCTCTTTATTTCAAAAATTTCCTTGGGCAGTTTACTGCCGATTCCAGCCAGCTTTGCATTTTTGATTTATCAAAAGGGACTGCATCCCTTTATGAATCTATTCCTTTGTGTGCTTTTGGGAACCCCTTTGGCTCTTCTGTGGTTGAAGGTGCGCGGGCGCAATCATTTAAGCGGTTTTTATAAGCTGTTTGTCTTTTTGTTGGTTTTAACCCTGACCGTGCAGACCTTGTTGCAAATTCATTACGTTAATTCGGGCGAGTCGGCCTTGATGCAGATCGGGGCATTATTCGCTTCACTTTTTATGGTGATCGTCTATGGAGTTTTAATCCCTAGTCTGTGGTCCGCCGCAGATTTTTTAAAGTTTGTGCAGCGTTGGTCCGGCGTGTTGGTTTTAATTTCCTTGGTGCTCTTCGTAGTTGCCGGCGGATCTGTGTTTAAAGGAGGGCGCTTTGTTGGGGTCTTTAAACACATCCCGCACATGGTGACTTGTGCGACAGTGGCCTTCGTATTTTCTTTAGGAACTTTTTTACGTGAAACAAAAGCGCAACATAAGATTTGGAGTCTGTTGGTTTTAGGCGCAAGCTTTTTTGCAATCATCTTAACCGGGACTCGCTCGTCAGCCGGAGCGGTACTAATGGCATTTGTTGTGACCATGGTTTTGCATCAAACTGTGACCAATCAAGGACGCATTTTTAAATTTTCATTTCTGTCGTTAATCCTGACAGTGAGCCTTTTTTTCGGAGCTGATATTTATGAATTTACGCGCGGACTGGCGACCGGACAAAGCTCTCTAGGTGGTCGTGAGGCCCAGGACGGAGTGGCGTCACGTTGGGAAGAAGTTCAGCGTGGCAGTCAAATATTCTTGCAAGAGCCGTGGTTGGGACATGGTTTACTTTCGAAGTTTGCTTCGGGCAGTGAAGTCGATGTTTCTAATTACAATGCTATGAAAGATCCCCACAATATTTTTATTTCCGCAGGAGTTATCGGCGGGTGGCCATTAGTGGTGCTTAGTGGCGTGGGTTTAATATTTATGATCGTTGGTTCTTTTAAGTCTTTGAAGGTTCAAGACCTTGCGAAAAGACAAATCGCCATTTATCTGTTGGCTCACATTCCAATTTTGGTGATTTATCACGTGCATCTTTCGATCGGCGGTATGGCCGATCGCTTATACTGGATGGTTTTTGGCTTTGTCGCTGCCTCTGCGGCAACGCTGTCAAATGACCGTACACCTCTGAAGTAATTTCAAACGCTTAACGCTCATTACAGATTTAACACAAGCCAAGCCTAAAAAACGGTGGCACAACCAATGCTTAAGGTTATTCATCTTGGACTGTAAGGGTGGGACTATGAGTGATCAGCACATTGAGCCAGAGCTGACTGTCGGCGAAATTATTAAGTTATATTTGTCGCATTGGCGCATGTTCGTCGTTTTTACGGCGGGCTTGTTTGCTTTGAGTATCTTGGTTTACGTTGTCAAAATCCCTTTTGTTGCGTCTTCAACGATCGTTATAAATGACTCTCAGAACTCGACGATGCAGGCGTTTTCTAATCAATTTTTTGGCATGTCCAAAACTGTTCAGGAATCAAAAAAGGGCAGCAGCGTTCTTTCCAAGCACA
>CAMLMF010000168.1 GCA_946480995.1 uncultured Bdellovibrio sp.
ATAAGAGCACAAATCTTGGTTGCGAATGCACGCATCGATACTGCGACTTTGCTCCCCCATCGGACCAAACTGCACGGCTTGCGCCATGCCTTTCGGGGCTTCTAACAAGGCGATAAAGTGCCCCGTGGCGAAGGAATCCACGACGATGCAGTCAAAAGGCAGTGGCGGACCATGCTTGCGCGGGCCGCTTGTCACCTTGCCTAAAATCGCCAGTTCCGGCAGTGCCGGGGCGACGTTAATAAAGGCCTTCATCACCGCATTTTCAAAGAATAATTTCGCTAAGCTTTCGACCTTGATGAGGTGGCGTGCGTATTCTTGCAAACAGGCCTCCCCCGTCCACAAAGCCACGGACAGATTGTCTTTAATGGGGGTGGGCTGAAAGCCTACGGCCGGCAGATCGAAAAAATCCTTATAGAAGCTTTGATCACCCAGCTCTACCAAAAGAACTTTCTTCCCCTCGCGGCTCTTCCTAAGGGCTAAGGCAGCGGCTATTACCGACTTCCCGACCCCACCTTTTCCAGTCACAAAGTGAATCTCTTGCTTCATAAGTTCTTAGAGTGTGGCTGACCTCTGAAATATAGGCATTGCGCGCCGCAATACGGTTGCCTTAGGGCCCTGCGTCCTCTACTATCCGACGGTTTTAATGTAGGAGAAATAGGCATGAAATCGAATGTAGAAAAAGTCTCTAATCTTTCACGCAAGTTGAAAGTTGAAATCCCAGCGGCAGCAGTTCAATCCGCTTTCCAGAAAGTTTTCAGCGGACTTCAAAGAGAAGTTACAATCAAAGGCTTCCGTAAAGGTAAAGCACCAATCACAACAATCAAAAGCATGTACGGCGAGCGCGTAAAGCAAGACGTAGTACAAGATTTGATTCAAAAAAATTACCCAGTGGCTTTGTCTGAGCACAAACTTGAGCCGATCAGCTATCCAGAGTTTGAATTCGCAGACCCAACTGAAGACAAAGACTTTTCTTTTTCTGCGAACTTTGATGTTCGTCCAGAGATCAATTTGAAAAAATACGAAGGTCTTGAAGTTGAAAAAGAAAAATACGAATTCGATCCTAAAAAAGTAGATCAAGTTCTTGAAAACATCCGTGCTTCTCGCGCGACTTTCGAAACTGTCAAAGAAGCTCGCGCTGCTAAAATGGGCGACGTAGCTGTTCTTGATTTCGAAGGCTTCATGGGCGGAGCTCCGTTGGAAAACGGATCTGGCAAAGATCACCACCTTGAATTGGGCGCAAAACAATTCATCGATGGTTTCGAAGAAGGTCTTGTCGGCATGAAAGTGGGCGAATCTAAAACAATTTCTTTGAAATTCCCAGATCCATACCACTCTGTTGAACTTGCTGGTAAACCAGTTGAATTCAAAACAACTTTGAAAGAAATCAAAGAAAAAGTATTGCCTGAGTTGACTGACGATTTCGTTAAAACAATGGGCGGACCAGAAAACGTTGCGGCTTTGAAAAAGACCATCGAAGAAGATTTGCAAAAAACTGAAAAACAACGCATTGAAGATGGCTTCAAAAATCGTTTGTTGAAAGTTTTGGTAAAAGAAAATCCAGTGGAAGTTCCACCTTCTTTGATGAAAGAACAAAAAGCTTCATTGGTTGAAGATTTCAAAAAGCGCATGACTGAACAAGGCATGGGACCTAACGATTTCGCCTCTTACATTGAAAAATGGGATGCTGATTTCGCTAAGACGGCTTCTGAGATGATCCAATCATCTTTCCTTGTGGACACTATTGCTAAGAAACACGATCTTTTCTGCAAAAAAGAAGATCTTGATGCGAAGTTTGCGGAATACGCTCAACAAATGCACATCGAAGAACAACGCATTCGTGAGTTCTATGGCCGCCCTGAACAAGCAAGCCGTCTTACTTACATGATCACTGAAGAAAAAGTGATCAACTTCCTGAACAAGTCTGTAAAAGTTAAAGAAGTTCCAGCTGGGACTTTCAAAGACGAACAGAACTAGTTCTTAGTTAAATTCTTTATTGAATTAAAAGGCGATCTGCAAAGATCGCCTTTTTTATTTTCACTCACATATCCCTGGCGTTTGGTCCAGATACCTCACAGCCATCTACTGAAATCATTCACTTATAAGATATTCTGTAACGGAGCTAATTATCTATTTTTCGTGGAGTATCAATGAAAGTTTTTGTTGTTGTCGCACTCGTGGTTGGAACCGCGTCCGCGTATGGTTTTGAATCTAATCCTGCCCTTTTGCAAAAGTACTATAAAGGGAACTTCACGTTTGATGGCAACAAGGTCACAGGCAACCAAAGTGGTGTAAACTTTAACAACAAAGAACGCTGGGTCACCTCAAAAACGGACACCAATCAATATCATATGCAGTGGGGCACGGAAAAAGCCGGCAATGACGAAATCCTGACTGTCAGTGAATCTATGCTGACCAAAGATGGCTCTGCCACAGGATCCGTTTACACGCGCACCTCAAGCTTTTATCAAGACAAGCTTAGAGCTTCCACGGTTTGCTATGGCAATGGCCCGTCGGATAAAGGATTTAAAAAAAGCGAACTTAAGTGCGTGACCGCAACCCGCCGAGCTTGCGAGCGTCTGCTCAGTTCTTATAAAGCCGAAAGCAAAGAGAACAAAAATTTGGCAAAAAATCCGACTGGAAAAGCTTTCAAAGAAACTTTGCAAGAAGCAGAAAAATGCGCAACCTATATGGGCAGTTTTTCAAATATGGCCAAGGCCTTTGGCAATCAGTCGTCACAGGTTGAAAAACGCCAAGCAGAAGTTGTCGATCAAGATATTGCTCGTCTAAAAAACCATCTTAGCAAAAGTGTAAAAAGCGGATCACTGGCTTTAACCTCTTTAAGCTCACTATCAACGGCAGAAGAACTTGCAGATAACGCTAAGAATTTCTCTACATCGATGGAAGGCATTCGCGCTTTGAGTGCTGCTTTGCAAACTTGTGCTGAATCTGCGGATGACTTCCGTGCAGAATCAAGCGGCAGTTCTGGCGGACAGCCTTCTGCCACAGGCTCCTCTAGATAACACAAAACTCTGGCCCCCAAAATGCACAAAAAGCGAGTGGGGCAACCCATCTCGCTTTAAAAGAACTCGAACCTCTTCGTTTTACTAGGAGGTCCGAATGTCGAACAATTCTACCAAGTATAGAAGACTTCGTCAGTTTTTACGAATCGCTAAAGCGATCCTTGGTCTAGTTTTACTGGTTATCGAGATCGTTAAAAAATTAGTGAATCAATAAAAGTTCTCTTTTGATTTTTATGAACCAAAGAGTTTCTTAAGGTCATAAATCCTACGGACGGGACGAACTCACGGAGAGAGTGTTCAGGGAAAGTGATTTGGGACGCCCCACCTTATTGGCAGTTGCGGTACTCTTCAAAATAACGTTGGCAGATTGAGTATTGAGAGTTGCAGTCGTTAATATCCGACGAGGTGTATTCCACCGAAGGACATGTTCGTACAGTGCCTCTCTTTACGTTGGCGATGAAATTTCCTTCAACAACGTGTTCTGGATGGTTTTCGCTGACAAAAATTCTGAAACGAATTTTGTTAGCTCCGTAACTTAACAATGGCTTTTGGAATAATGTCGAAATCCATAAATTAAAAGCATCACGGCTTTTTCCATGCGATCCATCATAACCGGTGCTTTTTGTACGAGTTGTGCCATCTTCTAAAGTCGCTAAAAGCTCAATACGATCACTGACGTTACTGCGGCTCATCTGCGGGCCGACAAAATAATCGTATGGATTTGGCGACAACGCCACATCACGGCAGTTGAACAAAGCGGTGCCGTTACCATTAAAACCGTTACAAACAACTCGGACTTGACCTTGCACAGGGGTTGCAACGAATTCGTTGCCGTTGGCGAAACCACCGTCAGCGGCCTGCGCTGATGTGTAAAAAGCTAGAACTAAAAGAATCGTTTTAAACATAAAGAAAAGGCCCCCTCTGCCCCGCTTTATTCGAGCGGCTAGAGTAGGGCCTCTAAATTGCGGAATCAATAACTAGCGCGTCAAGACCTTCAAGGTATCCCAAGCTTTCAGATAGCTAAATGCTTGATATGCTTGATAGTCAGACTTGAATAAACGCTCGCGCGGAGAAAGTTTTTCTTCTTTTTTAGAGCCAACATCTTTCCACCACGCCAACGCGCCGTCCTCTGCGCCTTGTCGAGTATCAAGTTTTTCAGCCGCCTTTTCGCGATCACCTTTTAAGTGTCCCGCGATATCGCCTTCACGTGTAGTTTGGTTTTTTAACACCGCTTTGGAAAAGCCATCAGTGTCTACATCTTCGATTTCAATATCAGGATGAATTCCTTCCGCCTGAATAGAAACACCACTTGGCGTATAGTAACGAGCCACAGTTAATTTCAAACCGCTGCCATCACCCAATCTGATAACCGATTGCACAGAGCCTTTGCCGAACGTTCTTTGACCCACGATCAACGCACGCTTGTTGTCTTGCAAAGCACCAGAAACAATTTCACTGGCGCTGGCCGTGTATTCATTCACCAGAATAACCACAGGGAAATTCGTGTAAGCACCTTTTTTCGAAGCCGTTGCTACTTCTTTTTCATTCTTATTTCGGCCAATCGTGCTAACGATCGTGCCTTCTTTTAAGAACATGTCGCTGACTTTAATCGCTTGATCTAAAAGACCTCCAGGATTACGGCGCATGTCGATCAAGACACCTGCGATTTTACCTTTGCTGTCTTTTTCATGTTTTTCTAAAGCCTTTTGCAGATCTTTCGCTGTGTTTTCGATAAAGCTTGTGATTTTGATATACGCAAAGCCATCGCCCAAATCCGTGTACTTCACTGATTTGATTTTTACACTGCCACGTACCACTGTGATGTCGCGAGGTTTTTCTTCGTTATCACGCACGACTCTTAAGACAACTTTGCTGCCTTTTTTTCCGCGCATCAATTGTGATGTTTCAACTAAGCTCATGCCTTTAGTGCTCGTGCCGTTGACGGCAATCACTTTGTCACCCGCTTTGATACCGGCTTCCCAAGCTGGCGCATCTTCAATCGGCGAAATAATCGTTAAGACACCGTTTTGAATCGAGATCTCGATGCCAAGACCGCCGAATTCTCCGCTGGTTTCAGTTTCGAAGTCTTTAAAAATATCTGGTGGCATAAAGTTGGTGTGCGGATCAAGTTCGCGCAACATCCCTTTGATAGCTCCGTAAACGAGCTTCTTCGTATTCACTTCTTCAACATAGTACTGCTGAATAAGGTTCAGCACCTTACTGAAGTTTTGTAAATCCGCGTAACGTTCCTGGGCGAAAGCGCGTACCTGGAAACCAGTTTCCGCCATGATGAATAAGGTCACCAGGAGGATAAATCCTAAAAAATAGGTTCTCCAGTAGCGTTTAAGTGATTGCATAGTTTTAGAGTCCTTTCGTCCACTGCTGCGGATCATAGGGTTCGGAAAAATGTCTAATTTCAAAATACAACCCAGGGCCACCAGCCTGGCGAATCGCAGCCACTTGTGCGATCACTTGGGATTGAGTGATTTCATCCCCGGTGTTTACTTTCACATCCTGTGCATGGGAATAAACGCTGTAATAGTGATCACCATGATCCACGATTAAAGTAGTTCCAAACCCAGGAAGTTCTCCAACATAAGCCACCTTGCCATCAAAAACCGATTTGATCGGACTTCCAGCTGCGGCCGAGATGAAAACTCCTTTGTGTGAAATAGTATAGGGGTGTTCATCCCCTTTCATAAGTCCAAATTTTTGTTTAACCACCCCTTCAAGGGGCCGCGGCAACTCACCTTTTTGATCGGCAAAAGAAGGCTTAAAGAGCAAATCGAAAAGTCCAGCATCTTCAAGATTGAACTGCAGGGATTTTTCGCGCAGGCCGTTGATCTTATTCACCGCAAACATCTTATTCTTACGAATACCGTCAAGAATTTTGCCCTTCATGTCCTGCTCTTTACGGAAAAGCTTTTCTTGCACTACGATTTTTGCTTCGACGGCTTTCAAGCTTTCTAGCTTGGTCGCAATCGCCTGCCGTTTCTTTTGCAGATCCTGTAAGTCACGGTGATAGTTTTTAATAATTTCTAAATCACGGGACGCAACAACCCCCATAATTTTCAAATTACGCTCTAAGGATGCGGAGCTGCTG
>CAMLMF010000169.1 GCA_946480995.1 uncultured Bdellovibrio sp.
AATCCAGAACAGAACCTAGATTTGCAAAAAGCGCAATTGAGTTTGCAATTAGCCGAACAAGAAAGAAAAGAAGTTCGCGCCGACTTTATGCCCTCTGTGGATTTCGTCTATAGCGTTGGCCGCCTGACACCGACGGAAAACTCTCCGATAGAGTTTAATGAATCAAAATACGCCGTTAAACTGACGATTCCGTTGTTTTCTGGTTTCGACAGCTGGCACAAGCAACAGGCCGCAAAATCTTTCGTTCAAGCACGTAAAGCAGAATCTATACAATCTTCAGCCGACTCACGCAGTGCCTACAATACACTCAGCCGCAAAGTCAGCGAACTTTCGGACCTTTACAAAATCAATGAGCGCAAGTTAGAAACATCGAAAAAATATTTCGACATGACCGTGAATGAATATAAACGCGGAATTAAAAATTCCCCGGACTTAGTCACCGCGACGGAACGTTGGTTTTCGTCACAAAAAAGAAAATACGAAATCTTAAAAGAACTTGAAATTGCGCAAATAAAGATCCAAAACTTGAATTGATGAGTTCCGTTAATCCGCATTTCACTTTCAAATACGTCCAGCCGGAAGACTATCGTTTTTCCCACGATTCAGTTTTCTTGGCACGCCGAGTGTTTGAAGAGTATGCGGAAAAAAATACGGCCTCTATGAAGGGCCTAGATCTGTGTGCCGGTTGCGGAATTATTGGATTAGACTTTTTATTTCATCTGCACAAAGAAAAGAACAAAACGTTAAGCTCTTTTGATTTTCTGGAAGTCCAAGATGTGTATGCCCCCTATTTCACAGAAAATGCACAGCACTTGAGCGCGACCGGAACACCCTTGCGCTTCCTGCAAAGCAACTACGCCGTTCTCTTGCAATCTGAACGAACGAACTCTTACGATCTTATTCTGTGCAATCCACCGTACTTTCACTTAAAGCAAGGTAAACTATCCCCTTCTGAATTCAAGAATCGCTGTCGCTTTTTTATTGATTCTGATTTTACAACTTTGTTTAAAGGCATTGAAAATGCGCTCAAACCCCAGGGACAAGCCTATGTCCTTATTCGCAATCAGACGGAACACGGCTGGGATGCTTTGCAAGAAGCTAAAAAGATTCTGTCTGCGAATGTGACTTGCACAGTCTTAGCAGATATTCGCGGCACAGATCTGGTTCGCCTTACAAAGTCCAGTGCGAACCCACAAGCTTAGTCCTAAGAGCCATGTAAAACCTCAAAGTGACTGCATTTATTTTGTGCCCAATAATTTTCCTTCTTATAAGAGTATAAACTCAAGGAGGAAACATGAAGTTTCTAATGACCACTTTGCTAGGAATGCTCGTCAGCACGCAGGTTTTTGCCACAGAAATTACTCCCGAACGACTGATCGGTCGTTACACTGCCGATGCTCGTGTGCTCTTTCAAAAGGTGCATTTACGTTTGCGCGTCTTAACGACCAAACAGTTTCAGGTACAAAGAGTATTTTCCAATGGGAACGTCGGCGAAATGTGCGATGGCACCTTCACAATGAGTCCGATGGCTTTTTTGCTTGAAGATATCTTTGCCCCAGGCCAAGTATTTAGAGGCGTGGCTACCTGTCCCTCCAACCGCTCTGAAGATTTAACGTTTAATCTGCAGTTAGTGAATAAGACCATGGAAGACCTCGAAGCCGGTACGAATGTCAGCTTAACAACTTCGCTGGCTCCAGGACGCATCGACGCTTACGTTAAAAAGCAGCCCTAACTCGGAATTTGTGCAATTTTCCTGCTTTTGGAGTTCGAGTGACGCTAAACATGGTGAAAAGATTTAGCGTGAATACGCAGAATCTGTTCGACCACGCCTAAAACCGAAGCTTCCCGGGACATCATCAACCGGGCGGCCACAACCAAGGTGATTCTTTGCGGAGGACAAAAGCGCTGACAGCCCGTCTGCAGAATGCTCCAAGGAACTTCCGGACGACGCGTGCGCAGCTCGTTGTGCACGTCTTGAATAAACTTCTGCACCTCTTCAGAGGACTCCACTTCCGCGGAACTGCGAATGCACGAGGTGCAAAGTTGAACTTCCATTATTTTAGCTTGTTAATTCCATCCACGATCCATTTCTTGAACTGAATCGCATTCGTGTAAATACCGACACGGTCACACATCACGCTGCCGCGACTAGTGACACCAAAAAGATAAAATTTGCCATTGCTTTCGACGAAGGCTGGACCGCCCGAATCTCCAGCACAAGTGCCGTGACCTTTGGATTCATCCAAAATCACTTCCGTTTCGTGCACGGACGCCACCGGAGCTTCCGTTTCATGCAAGACACCATCGCCTGACATTTCGATTTTTAGGCAGTTTTTATTCTTATCGTCACACATGACTTCGCCGTATTCCATGGCTTCGTCCAAGTTAGGAACATCTTTAGCATCCACCGGCGAATACTCAACCTTTGTCACTCCAAAGCCAGCGACCTTAACCATTGTTCCGCGCTTAAGGACAGAATCATCTTTCAAAAACTCAACAGGCTTATAGCCATCAGGGATTGAGCCACTGAATTTAATTAAAGCGATGTCAGACCAGTCTGTTTTTTTATTATAGTTCGCTTCTTGGTCATAATCTTCATGGGGCAACAGGGCCACGACTTTGCGTACGTATTCAGCTTGAATGTCAGGCTCGCGGGCGTTGACAGTTTCATCAAGGTCCAAACCAAAGACGATTCTCAAGTTAGCTGGTTTTGTTTGCACACAGTGCGCAGCTGTTAAGATCAGACCTTCGCCAATCAATGAGCCCGTGCAAACGCTACGGTCTTTGATATCGTAAATCGCCACGATTCCTTGCGCCAACGCCGAGTTCGCAGCCACCAATTTACCACCCATGATACCCTGGCGAGTAGCAACGTCTGCATTCAAAGCAGGCTTATTGTTAGTACAAGAAAGCAAAGACAGAACAAAAAATAAAGAAATCAAACGCGACACGGATTCTCCCCAAATTGAGGGGGTCTTATAGGAACTTGGTACCCAAACGGCAAGACTTTTCTTACAAAATTCTTGTGCGACGACAGGGGCTTGTCTCGGCTCCTCTGAAAGCATAAACTTTCACTATGAAAAACTTTTATCAAGAAGGCCCGCGCCTTACGAATACCTATCGTAGCGATGAAACTCTGCAAAAGTTCCTCAGCAAATTTCTTCCCGCAGAAGTGCAGAAAGAAGCTTTGCCTCACCTTGATCACCTGGGCGAAAAAGCCTCTTCTGACATGCTGCATTGGGCGGAAGATGCGGAAACAAACATCCCTCAGCATATTCCCTTCAGCCCCTGGGGAAAAAGAATCGACCAGATCAAAACCGCCCACGGTTGGCAGCAGTTAGAAAAAATGGCGGCCGAGGAAGCCATTGTCGCCACTGCTTACAAAAGGACCCACGGAGCATTCTCACGAGTTTACCAAATGGCACTGTTATATCTTTACTCCCCCAGCTCTGCGATTTTCTCGTGTCCCTTGGCGATGACCGATGGGGCGGCCCGAGCGCTAGAGCTCTACGGAAGTGATGATTTAAAGAAACGTGCCCTTCCGCATCTGCTGTCCACGGATCCAAAAACTTTTTGGACCGCCGGTCAGTGGATGACCGAAAGAACCGGAGGCTCTGACGTCAGCGGCACAGCCACGGACGCTCAAAAATTTTCTGGTTCCAGTGAGTTCGGCGCGACCCACGAACTGCACGGCACTAAATGGTTCACCTCCGCGACGACATCGCAAATGGCCCTCACCTTAGCCCGACCCGAGGGGGCCACTGCGGGCTCTAAAGGTTTAAGTTTATTCTATCTGGAACTGCGCAACCGCGAAGGTGAACTTAACAACATCGAAATCCACCGCTTAAAAGACAAACTGGGCACAAAAGCTTTACCCACCGCAGAGCTAAGTTTGATCGGCACACCAGCCAGAGTCATCGGCAACGAAGGCGACGGAATTAAGAAAATTGCCAGCGTCCTGAACGTGACCCGCATCTATAATTCGATCTGCGCCACAGGCCATATGCGCAGAGCTTTGGATCTGGCGACCAGCTATGCGAAGAAACGCAAAGCTTTTGGAAAACTTTTAATCGAACATCCCTTGCACAAAGAAACCTTAAGACAGCTTGAAGAAGACTTCCGCCGCTCTTTCGTCTTTTGCATGTTCGTTGCCCACTTACAGGGACAAGATGAGGTCGGCGAAATCTCAGCTTCACGACGGATCTTACTGCGCACCTTGACGCCGATTTTAAAGCTGTACACTGGCAAAAAGGCGATAAAAATTTCTAGCGAGGCCGTGGAATCCTTCGGTGGCGCCGGTTATATCGAAGACACCGGCATTCCAAGATTATTGCGTGATGCTCAGGTGTTTTCAATTTGGGAAGGCACTACAAACGTTTTGTCTCTGGACATGCTAAGAGCTTTTGAAAAAGAACAAGCCTTGCCCGTTCTGCTAGAGTACTTAAATCATTGCCCAGCGATGAAAAATTCCGTCGCAACTTTTGTGGAAAGGTTTAATTCCCTCCAAAGCCTTTTGGCACATCTTAAAAATGCCGCACCTGAAGAGTGGGAAGCTCAAGCGCGACGCTTGGCTTTTTTAGTCGCTGACGCTGTGACCGAAGCTCTTTTACACGAATATTCTGTATAAAAAAAGGCCACCGAGTTCTTCGGTGGCCTTCGCCAGAGTTCTATTTATTTCTGCTTAGAACTGCACTGGAGTCATGTGTGGCAATCTGCCGACATCTGAATTCCCGATAATCATACCGCGAACTTTTGAATGTCTTGTTGCCGGATTGAATGGAAGACCTTTGTACTTCGGATTAGAATAATTCGGAGCCCAACGTCCTTCGCCATCAACAACCCACTCGCGGAAGTACATCGAAATGTAAGTTCCTTCGATCAGGTAATCAACCCCGATACCAGGACCTGCCAATTTCATAGCCGTTCTGAAAGTGAACAAGTTTTCTGCCATGCCTTCACCAAATTCTGCATACGCTGTTGCAAATGCTTTTGGATTCGAGTTGATTGTTTGTCCCATGGTCACCAACGCTGCATGCATTTTGCGCGCCGCTTTGGTCGTGTTCCAAGTCAGTGTGTTCATACAGCTCACGCCACCGTCGTATCCGGCTTGGGAGTTGTTGCTGTTTGGACAATAGTGATATGGATCAAAATGAACAGTGACATACTCTTTAATTTTTGCCGTCGTCATTGCCACGAAAGCGTCGCGGCTCATACCACGTGCTGCCGACATCAATCTCATCGTATTGTCTTCACTAAAGTTCACGTTGAACTCAAGACCCGTGTAACCCAACGGTTTATTCGGGATACCCACCATCAAAGTCGTCAGACCTGTTTTCTTAATCAGCTCTGTAATGCCGTCTCTTAAACGACTTGCATCGCTGTTTTCATGTCTGAATGAATAGCTGTACGTTCCGAACATGCCGCTCATCTGTGCTTTTGTATCCCAGTTTTCAACGGAATACTTAGCGCCATAGAACATAAATGCTTTTTCTTTATGTCTTGTCCAGAAACGAGTGCTTTCAGAATCAGTAAAGACCCCGTAATTTGCCCGCGCCGTATTGCGATCAAGATGCATATCCGAAGTTGTGAACGAATTCACGCGACCACGGCTGTAAGTTGCATCCCAAATGATCGGCAAGAAAAGTGATCTGCTGGCCACTTTGCCCGACGACACACTTCTGAAAGTTTCCACTTTCAAGACTGGAGCCCGTTCGACAAAATTTGTCGGTTTCTGAGCTACGAAACTTTCTGATGCAAGAACGTTTCCGCGCACCATATCTTCGTAAGCTTTACGTCCAACGTCTGTCGTAAGATCGTATACGAATGAAAATCCATCATCTGCCGCATTAAACTCGCTCAGACTTAAACTTACGATCGCTGCACTTGTGTACATTGAATAGCTATCCAATTTTCCACGAGTCATTTTAACGTAAGCGCGCTCCATTCCAACTTTTTCGACGTAAGTTTCCCAAGAACCCGACGCAAATTTTGCGACGCCGATGCCGATCGGTCCGATTCCTGTGCCTGCAAAGAAGCCAACTCCACCGCGACTGACGTAAGTGATGCTGTCACCTGCGTCCCAACGATCGAGGTCACTTGCGTATTTAGG
>CAMLMF010000170.1 GCA_946480995.1 uncultured Bdellovibrio sp.
GCCGGCGCCACGACGGCGCGAACCCGCCAGAATGGCGGGCGGCAACTGAGCAAGGATGCGTGTCGACTGGAGCGCCGGGAAAGCAAATCCCTCCCAACCGAAATCCGTCGCGCCGCCCGAAACTCTCTAATGAAGCTTCATATCAGAACAAGGACAAACGCCTTGCTCCTCACGTTCAAGTTCCTTTTCTTCCAAGAAAGCCAAGAAGGCCGCAGAACGAAAAGCCAGATCGTATAAAGTATCCATGTTGATCACGAACTTTTCGTCATTCAGCTTTAAAGCCACGAACTCTTCTGTCACTTCTTCAAAGGCGATTTGTTCAGCAGCAATCAATTTCGCAGTTTTCATTAGCCCCTCAACGAGTAGTAACTGATGATCAAACCGGGCTCGAATGCAAATGGCACAGCTTCGATGTTGGGCTCATCCGTCAGACGGCCTTGCTCGACTCCACCGACGTCTTCTTTCACCATGAATGAAGGCAGTGGTAGGCGCGGACTTTGTTTACCTTGCAAGTACACTTGGTTTTCGTAAGCTGAAGCACGCAAAGTGACTTTGTCGCCGACTTTAATAACTTGCGAAGCGATATTTACTTTTTTGCCATTCACTAAGACTTTACCGTGCGACACCAATTGTTTTGCCGCCGGAATGCTTGTCGCAAAACCCAAACGGAAAACCACATTGTCCAAACGTTTTTCAAGCAGATTCACCAGGGAATCAACCCAGTTGGTGGCCTGGCCACGCTTGGCTTTTTTGATCATGCGACTGAATTGTTCTTCGCGCAGACCATAGTGAAAACGCAATTTCTGTTTTTCTTCTAATTGCAGCGCGAACTCTGAATACTTACGACGGCGCAGTCCGTGTTGTCCCGGTGGATAAGGTCTTTTTTCAAGCGCACCGGCTTTGCCCATACCTGGAATCTCGGTAAGAAGTCTTCTTTGTCTTTTAAAGCGGGCGACTTTGCCTTTTCTCTGCATAAATGTAACTCCTGTGAAGAGTTAAAGACTTAAAAGAGTCTTTGCAGATTGAACAGCATTTCGAAATTTTTCACAGCAAATGAAAGACGGACGAAAGTTCTTTGATAAAGAAGTGAGACTGCAAACTTATTGAGAGATATTAGGAAGCAAAAAAAAGGCCCCCCAGTTTATCGGGAGGCCTTACTACCATTTACCAAGCTGGTAAACGGCGACGGCGATTTCTTTTGCGAACAGGAGCATTCGTTCCGCTGCTCTCACCTTGATGTGTGTTCGAAGTTGGAGCCGTCTGCGTTGGTTCTGTCTGTTTCATAGCCGAACTCCTTTCGTGCTAGATTAAGAACTCCATTTCATTATCTCAGAAATGCGCTGCGACAAGCGATGCTTTTAATATTAGTTTTGAGTCATGAAAACGGGTTGAGAAAATGAGTCCTTATTTAAGGAGCCCCTTAAGGACCCACAAAGGACCGACCAACAGAAACTGCAAGTCCTTGAAAAATGAAGGCTTTTTTCCTTCAATCTTATGACCGATGAATTGTCCGATCCAAGCCAGAACAAATATAACCAACAATGGTATCAGTTGATAAGTCATCTGACCGATTGCATAAAAAGCTGCATAGCACACAACCAATTGCACCAACATCAGGACGAAAGCCTTGGGACCCAAAGTTAAATACCACCCCAAAGCCAGGGCAATAACCAATTCACCGACACGAATTGGACCTAAAGAGTACGGAATTAATAGCAGAAAACCGACGACAGAGAAAAAGATCAGAGGCACACAGACTTTATGGATGATTTGATTGGTGCGATTTTGATGACTTTCACCGTACTCTGCAAACCACTGGTCGAGTGTTTTCATAGTCTCCTACTTTTCTTGTGCCAGAGGCCCCGCCATGGTGGCTCCCGGAGGAACATCCTTAATGACGACAGCGTTTGCTCCGATCAAGGCCCCTTCACCAACGGTGATTGGTCCCAAAACCTTTGCGCCCGTGCCAATTAATACTTTATTTTGCACCGTCGGGTGACGTTTGACCGGATCAAACTTTAATCCCCCCAAAGTCACACCATGAAAGATGATACAGTCATCACCGATCACAGCAGTTTCACCAATCACCACACCCATACCGTGGTCGATCACCAAGCGGCGGCCGATAGTGGCGCCCGGATGAATTTCAATGCCTGTCATGAATCTCGAAATTTCAGCAAACAAGCGCGCGATAAAAAATAAATTCAGCGAATAGAAAAAATGCGCAATACGATGAAAAAATAAAGCTTTGGGACCTGGATAAAGCAATGCAATTTCCCACAGCGACTTGGCCGCTGGGTCATAGTTTTTATAAGTGCGCAAAAGTTCAAAGACCGCATTAATCATTTAGTTTCTCGTTCATATCTTCCAGTAAGAAATAGCGGTCGAAGAGGTCGCTATAGCGGGACCATTTTTCGCCCGATCCCCGTTCATTATCCATCAAAGTTTTTAGCGTACTGACCTTGCTATCAAAATCATCAATCATGGCAATAACCATGGCTTCCATAAATTTGGGACGCTTGGGAGAGCCGTACTCTAACTTGCCATGATGACTTAAGATAATATGCTTACAGATGTCACGTAATTCCGGAGTGAAACCGAGAATACGAGACGCCTTCTTGTCTATCAATTCGCAAGCAATCTGCATGTGCCCGACTAAACGACCACGATCGGTATAAGAAATACCGTTATCATAGGACAGCTCCCACAGTTTTCCGATGTCGTGAAAAATTCCACCGAACAATAACAAATCACGATTTAAAAATGGGTAATGTGAACCCATAAAGTCCATGATCTTACTAATCGACAGAATATGTTCTAACAGTCCCCCCAGCCACGCATGATGAATGGATTTTGCAGCCGGAGCTTTTAAGACCATGGGACGAATTTCTGGATCTTCTAGGGTGTCTAAAACCAACTGGCGAAGATGATCATTCTTCATCGTGCGAACCATTTGCAAAAGCTCCACCAGCATGTCTTCGCTGCTGCGGGACGCTTTCGGGATAAAGTCTTCAAAGTTCACAGTTGCTGAATCCACGCGTTCTAAACGATGGACGATCAATTGTTTACGATTCTGAAAAAGCTGCACTTGCCCTTTGATACGTAAGATATCACCGACTTCAAATTCCTTAGACAGCTCATCAACACGATCCCAAACGCGAGCATCCAGGGATCCCGTTGCATCCCCCACTTGCAGACCCATGAAAGGGCGACCATTTTTTCCGGTCGCGATAGCTTTGTCTTTCACTAGGAAAAGTGAATCGACGGCATCTTTGTCTTTAAGACTTTGAACAGTTTGTTTTTCCATTTACGGCGCCCCACAAAAAAGTGCAGCTTGTTGCGGATTCGTGAACGTCACTTGCGCTAAAAAAACATCAGAGCCCTTTTGTGCTGCAAACAAAAAGGTTCCACCCATCACACTGAGATAGCGTTCCTGTGTGGTGTTTACTTTTAGACCGTCGCCCTTCATCTCTTGCATAAATCTATCTGTGATATCAAAAATCTGATTGCAACCTGCGCCGAAAATTTGGCTGCCGATACGGCGTTTTTTTGTGTTGCTAACAAAAATAACTTTCTTGGCCTGAGCTTCGGCAAATTCGGGAAACTCAAAACCGACGTAAAAAGTGCCCTGCTTGTTGGTGATAAAGCGCGACAGATCCACTGTCCCGCCCCCTTTTGGCAAAGAAATTTTTACGGCCTCGCCCGCAACAACCCCAGGATTTTTTTCTACCAAAAAAATCTGTAAATCAGAAAATACTAAATTCTTCGAAGCCGCTGGAGCCGCTGCTCCTTCTCCGTGGCCGCCACCGTGACCGCCACCATGGGCTTCGGCTTTCTCAGATCCTGCGCCTTTGAACTCCACCATTTCCCATATTTTAGTGGGAACCTTGATATCCTCTGGCAAATCCTCGTATTTTATTTCCTGATACTCTTCGGCATGATAGCTGGGCATTTTCTCTTTGCAAGAAGCCACGGTTAAAAACATAGAAAATATTAAAAGAGAGCGACAATACATCATTGTTCATTCTCCATCTGGTCGCGCAGTTCTAACAAAGGCAAATAGTTCGGTTCATTTTGCAAACCCAAGCGCACTTGTTCATAGGCGGCCCGACGTTCCTGGGTGTTTTGATTCATGGCCCAAGATAAACCGTAAATAGCCGTGATATTGCTTCGATCACGTTCAAGCACAGATTTATAAACACCCTGAGCACATGCAATATCTTTATTTTGCATACATGTTTCACCCAGTAACAAATTCTTGGCTGCCAAGTTTTGCAACTCTGGCAACTTTAAGATCGCTTGCATTTCTGGGATACGGCCAATCTTTTTTAAGAAACTGGCTTGCGCCATCAAAATGTATGGATCCTTGGGCGCTTCAGCTAAAGCTTCTTCTAATATTTTGCTCGAATCGGTAAAACGATTTACTTCCATCAAACATACGGCACGGAAAGCTTTTAGTTCCGGATGAATATTTACTTTTTGCAAAATTTCACCGCAATACTTTTCCAAGGAATCCCATTGGGTAAAGCGCCAATCAACGAACAGAGGATGCGTGTATTGGGCCGCTTGGCCAGGCAGCTCGATTAAAAAGCTGACCACCGACTGATTCACACCGTCGATATCACCTAATAAACTTTGCGCGTAAATACTAAATAACAAAAGTTCTTGGCGTAAATATCCAGAGCGTGTCACATACGATTGAATATCGCGCACGAGATTTTGCAACATCGTTGGTTCTGGTTGCGCCTTAGCTTGCTCCACCACTGCCAAAGCCCGGCCAAAGAGAGCTAAACCGGATTGAGGATTTTTTCTATAGATGTTGTCGAAAGTTTGCGCGGCTTCACGATTTTCGCCTCTCTTCTGACGGATGATCGCTAAATTCATTTGCGCCGGGACATTGGATGGATCATAGCCCAGAACTTTTTGTAACGTGTCTTCGGCTTGTTTAAAATCCCCGTCCATCATGTATGAAACCGCAATGCCCAGATACGCATTGACAACTTCGGCACGCGGACGGCCTTCTTTACCTAAAGCTTGCTCTAGAATTCTTCGTCCAACCAAACTTTGTCGATCTTCAGAAATCAAGACCGGCGCCATTTGCATTTGCGCTTCGCCGTCGGGTTCGCGCAACTTGGTGGCCTTTTGATAAGACTGTAATGATTTTTCGTAAAGTCCCAATGATTTATAACGTAAGGCTTGTGCCATGAACTCGTCATAGCCCAACGCTTTCTTTTTTTCCTTTTGCGTAAGAATAAAAACAATCGCAGCAATTGCCACGGCTCCCACAAAAAATAACATCCAACGCAGGTACTCGGTTTTTTTCTGTAAACGATCCTGCACCCGCGCATCCGTCGAGGCACCATAGCTTTTTGCTTTATGCAATCCGCCACGGGACACTGTGGATTCGCTGCTAGAAGTGACATCTTTCATATCATCATGACGTCGCTGATGCGGAATCGGAGTCGGTGTTAAATCGTCAGAAAGGTTCACATCAGTTCGCGTGATCGCCGTGTGTTGCGCCACGGATTGAGTCATCGTCAATTCGGAATGTGGGTCGGCTTCGTCGCGCAGGCTTTGCACGATATCCATAAACATTTGGTTTTCGCGAATATAGCTCCAGCGGCCATCCGGCTGACGAACTTCATCAATGATTGAAATTTGTTTGGTCTTTAGCTGCTCGGTCAGCTCTGTCAAAGTAAAAGGGCCCAAGATCCTTGTTGCGGATTTTATGAGCCAATATCTTTGGTTATCCGCCAAGCCGCCAGACATCTTAGAATGGCGCTTTGGTTAGGAGAAGTTTAAGATCGTCGTTGGTCAAGAAAAGACCCGCACCTAAGTAACCCGAGCGTGCGCCCGATTTATCCAAGGCATCGTTGATCCCTGCTGTGATATAAACACCGCGATAGATCGAATACGACAAGGAGCTGCGAATATTCGTTTTACTAAAGTCGAAGGCTTCAAACGAGTACTTCAACTTGCGACGGAAGAAGTGGTAATCCACGCCAAAACCGCCTGAACTTTCGATCAAACCCCCACGCAATGTCAGGTCCCAAAAGTTTTTG
>CAMLMF010000171.1 GCA_946480995.1 uncultured Bdellovibrio sp.
TGATGTGATCACAGTGACCGGCAATAACAACGAGTCATTTGAAGTGAAAGTGAAAAGTGACTCTGCGGTATTTTTTAAAGGGATGACGTTTTCTGCTTCGTCAGCGGCCGAATTTGCAGCTCTTGCGGATCAGGTTGGCAAAGCAAATTCTGACAAGACGAGCTTAAAAACGAATTCAAATAATAACGGTGGAACACACTAGGTGCGGTATGAAACTTTTTAAAATTATATTTTCAGCCATTGTGTTAGTAAGCGCGACCAGCGTGTGGGCGGAATCTGTGGCGCCGGTGAAGTCCAGAGAAGATCTTGAGTTCGTGGCAAAATATGAATATCCGCTTTTGGATATGGGTAAGAGTCGGGACTTTGTTGGAATCTTTGTGCGAAGAAACGAAAGCATTGAAGATTTACAAAAAGTCGATCTGTACGCTTTTCATAATATTCAAGCAATGAAAATGGACTCGAACTTGTGCGCGAAATTGCTGGCGAGTATGTTCGGCCCGATAAAAGATAATCCACTTCAGTTTCAAGAACCAGTGATTTTTCAATCCCACACAGGGGCAACATGTGAAGCGGTTGTCATTGATCCTGACCGTGGCACGCGTATTCCCGAGCGCCGAGTGATTTTGGGATTCATTAACTTAAAGCCTTTGGCATTGGTGTTTCGTTTTTCTCAAAGAAGTAAACCTTCTCTTCAGCAAGCCCCTCGCGAGTTCTGGGCGACATTACGATAAAACACTTAAGCGTCCTCTGTGAGCTCTTGAATTTCTTGGGTTAAGTTCCCAATATTCATTGGCTTTGGTAGGTGTGCCTGAAAACCCGCTTCCCGGGATCTCTTTGCGTCTTCGGCCGTGGCATAGGCGGTTAATGCAATCGCTGGGACAGGGGCACGGTTGTTGTCGTGTTCCCACTGTCGGTAAGATTTCAGAAGATCATAACCATTGAGAATCGGCATGCCGATGTCGGAAATAATAATATCGAATCTTTCTTTCTTGGCGATCTCTAAAGCCTGTTCTGGATCAGAGCAGCCTGTGATGCGCGCGCCTCTTTTCTGCAACAGAAGCTTCATAAGTGCGACGGCGTCTTCGGCGTCATCTATGACCAAAATACTTTTGTTTGTTAAGGATACGCCCGGATTATCTTTTGTTGGCGCCTTTTCCGACATTGCTGGCAAGGCATCCACCTTTTGACTGACTGGTGCTAGTGGAATCGATATTGAAAAATGGGCCCCTTGATTTGCGCCGGCACTTTCTACGGTGGCTGTGCCTCCATGCAATTCAACAATCTGCTTCACAATGCCCAGGCCTAGCCCCAAACCCATTTGTTGTCGAGAAATTGATGAGTCCTCTTGCCAAAAGCGATTGAAAACATACTTTTGATTTTCTATCAGAATGCCTTTGCCGTTGTCGTAAACGTCAAAAAGAAAATGCGAATTTTGAATTGCGGCTTTAATCCGAATGGTGCCATGGGAAGGCGTAAATTTCACCGCATTTGAAAGCAAGTTCCAGATGACTTGATGAATGCGTGTCTGGTCGCCAAAAAAGTTTTGCACTTCGGGGCCGATGGTGACTTTTAGATTTAATTTTTTTGCGCTGACAGCGGGCCTTATTGACTCAAGAACTTGGTGGATCGAATCGTTGAGGTTGAACTCGCTGAGGTTGAGTTGCATTTTTCCCGTTATGATGCGCGAGACATCTAAAATTTCTTCGATCAATTTAATTTCTATGCGCAGTCCATTTTCGATCCCCGAGATAGCCCGCTGGAGGTCATTGGTGGAAGGGGCGGGAGCTTTAAGCACCTCCAAGTAACCGGAAATAATATTTAAAGGTGTGCGCAACTCATGAGAAAGAGTCGCGAGGAAATCATCTTTTTTTTGGTGCGCTTCTTGGAGATCTGAAATTTTCTGATGCAGTTGATCGCGCAAATTTTTTCGAATAATTAAGGATGTCAGAATGTTTGCGACAGCCTGAATGAATTTCACCTCTTCTGGTTTTAACGGGCGTATCGCCGGATTGCGTACGATGATAACGCCGAAGGCGATCCCACTTTGTTGGTTCTCTAAAATAATATTTACTCCAGAAGTCAGTCCGGATTGGTTCAAACCATTTTCTAGCTGAGCTAAGCCGACCTCGGAAAGTTGCTTTAGTATTGTGGGTTCTTGCCGCTGATCAGGTTGCGGAGTTTCGTGCTTGTAAGCTCCTGGGGGGAGATCGACAATTTCGACATACTCTGCCGCGAGGGCACGCAGTAAAGTATCGTGACAGCGAGCTTTGACTTTTTCTGCATCGAACTCGCCTAAAGCGTATTGGCTAAGTTCAAAAAGAAATGAATTTTGTTCTAGCTGCTGGCGGATTTTGAGCTCGTTTTCTTTACGCTCAATGGAATTTAAAATGGTGCGCATCAAGAGCTCTGAAGACAGATTGGCTTTGCACAAATAGTCTTGAGCTCCTTCTTGGACGGCACGAATGGCACTATCTCGATCTTCGAGTGATGACAGCACTACGATGGGCACTTGTTGAGAAGCCTGCACCGCACGGGGGAGGGTTTCCTGAATCTCGCTGTCTGGCAGTCGCAAATCTAAAAGAAGAGCGTCAAATTTTTGCAGCGCCATTTTGGACAGCCCATCTTGCAGCTTGTCCTGTCTTGTAAGATTAACACTTATACCTTCGGATTTCCGAAGGTATCTTTTAATTATTTCTGCGTGGGAATCGTCGTCTTCGATGACTAATAAATCAAGGGATCTCATAAAGGACTCCCCGGGGATAACTCATCTGTTTTCTCAAAATTTTCATCTAACGATCTGACCGAGCTGACGGGGCGATTCATACTCATCCAGTACAGATGCAGCTCCCGCAGCATCTTTTTGAATTGCTCTGCCTCCATAGGTTTTACTAGATAGCTGTTGACGTGGTGATTGTAAGCGCGCTCTTTGTCGACCTCGGCATCGGAGGTGGTCAGAACCACAAAGGGAATACTTTTGTAACTGCCATGGGACTTAATTTCTTCAAGAACTTCATGTCCACTTTTTTTGGGAAGTTTCAGATCCAAGATGACAAGCGCAGGCAAACGGCGATTCTGATAAGGGGACTTCTGTAAAATAAAAGAGATCGCTTCGGCCCCGTCTTTGACCCTGATAAGAGTGACCTCAGGGTTCGCACGTTGTAAAATTCGTTTAATGAACTCCGCATGATCTTCGTCGTCTTCCACCAATAAAATATGCATGGGCTCAATGGGTAGTTTCATAAGCTTTGCCCTTTCCTTTGGGAAACGCGATCCAAAACTCGCAGCCCTCGGGAGGTTGCGACTGAATCCAGCATCTGCCGTCGTGGATTTGCATAATGCGCGAAACAATCGTCAATCCCACCCCGGTGCCTTCTTTTGAGTTATCAAGTCGTTGGAAAAGTCCGAAAATCTTTTTTTGATAAATGGGCTCAACGCCCGGTCCTCGGTCTTTAACGCAAATTTGTATTTCCTTATCAGTTTCAGCGCCAAAAATTTCTATTTTTGGTTTCTCGACATCCGCGGCATATTTAAGGGCATTATTTATCAGGTTTTCCAAAACCTGATAAATCCGCCGACGATCGCAGAGGACTTTTTTAGGTAAGTCGTGAAAAGTAAATTCAAAGTTTTTTTCTTTGATTATATCGGCTAGTGATTCTTGAATTGACGTCACAAGATCTCGCATGTCCGTGTATTCGTACTTTAGCTCCAGTGTGCCGGCGCGACTTAACTGCAGAAGGTCTTCGATTAATTCCTGCATACGGTGGTGGGCCTTTTCCAGACGATCCATCGAGTCGAAAACACTGTCATAGTTCTTTTCCTGCAGGTCTTCTTTAAGAAAGCTTATAAAGGATGAGCTTGTGACTAAGGGTGTTTTAAGGTCGTGGGAAACTGTGTAAACAAATTGTTCCATTTCAATATTTTTTTGGCGCACTTCATCGTAGGCTTTGTGCAGTTTTTCTTCGGCCATTTTTCGTTGAGTGATATCAACCACAGAGGCAAGAAAGTATTTGCGTTGGTCTAAATTTAAAAAGTTCAAGCCAATTTCTACGGGAATTTCAGAGCCATCTTTTCTGACGCCAGATAAATCCCGTCCGGCACCCATTTGTCTTTTGCTGGGGTGACTGGAAAAGTCCGTGCGATAAGCAGGATGTTTGTTGCGAGCCGAAATAGGTACTAAGACTTCAACATTCTTGCCTAGAAGCTCTGATGGAGCATAACCAAACATTTTTTCGATTTCAGTATTGCATAAAGTGATTTTGCCTAAGCTGTCGACGAGCAAAATGCCATTGGGGACAGACTCGATGATAGTGCGCAACAGAGTCTCATTAAAAAGTGACGGAATCTGCATATCCATGGGGCTTCTCCTATAAACAGGTTAGGATTGCCCTCGGGGGGTGTAAATTAAAACACTGAAGTCATGTGAATAGACATTGTATTGTTTATAATCGGATGTTGTTTATGTCAAACAACAGGTTGCCGACTAAGTTTCTAAAACAAAGTCCCAGCGAATTTTGACCGTGCCGTCGCCTTCAACGATTCCTTTCGGAGGATTCGGGAAAGGAGCGGCCGCTCTGAATGCCTCAATGGCTGCATCATCTAGGTCACGCACACCTGAATCGCTCAACACTTGAACGCGGACTAAGGTGCCACGGTCATTTAAGACAATCATCAGTTTGGTCACGCGATCTTTCGTGGTCGCTGCCGGTGCACGGCCTTCTTTAAAGAGTTTCGAAAGTTTTTCGCGCACACGACCTTCCCAGTGCTGCGACAGTTGCTTGCGAATGCGATTATAGTAAGAATAGTATTTGAATTCGCGTGTGTTCAAAACAGTTTCTAAACCCACTTGAACATCTTTGATATAGTCACTTGATTGACTGGTGTCGGCGTTAGCGCCCGTATTTTGTTCGCCGTTGCCGCGACCTTCGCCAAGTCCAGCTTCTTTTTCTGCCAGTTTTTGTTTTTCTAAGGCAGCGCTAGGGTCGAAGCCTTTGAAAAGTTCTTTGGCGATTAGCTTTTTAGATTCTTCGGAAACGGCAGCCTCTTTCGGTTTGCCATCGCCTTTTGATCCCGATTTTGCTGGTGCCGCTTTTTTAATATTTTGAAACTGACCGCGCTCTGCTGCGACCGTTTGCTTTTCCACTTTTTGATTTTTCACGCTTAAGAAGCGCGAATTGACTGGCACTTCTTCATTGGCAGAAGTTTCGTTTTGTTCAACAATTTGATTGGCTGAAACCGTCAGCGGTTTTTTTGCCTGCGCTTTGTCTGCTTGCGCTATTTTTTCTAAGTCATCTGGACTCAAAAAGTTAATGCTCACTGTCTCCGTTTTTACCGGAGGAGGAGTCAGTTGCTCGACAATAAGCATCGTACCAGCCACTAAAATGTGGAAGGCAAGTGAGAGCAAGACATACTTTCTGAAAGACGGTGACTTCATCATAAGACCTCACCCCTTTCTATCGGTATTATGACACCGCAAATGAAGGCGGGGGTGAGTATGTTGCCAAGAATGCGACTGAAGTCTAGGGCCGGACTTTGACTCCTTTGTCACTGTTGGGTGAAAATGGAACATCTATGAAATTTGACTGTTGGTATTTAACAGATAAAGGTCTTCGACGTGACTCAAATCAAGATTCCTGTCTTGTGAATCGTGAGTTGGGTTTGTTCATTGTCGCTGACGGTATGGGTGGACATTCGGGTGGCGAAGTCGCATCCAGCATGGCTGTTGAAGCTGTGGAAAAAATGATGTTAAGTCCCGATGCTCACAAAAAATCACCGCGCGAGCTTTTGTTGCAATGTTACGAAGAAGCTTCACGCCAGATTTTTGATCGTGCGGCGAATGAACAGCCCGAACTAGTCGGTATGGGCACCACGATGGTGATCGCTTACATTCGTGGAAGGCATTTGTACGTAGGAAACGTAGGTGATTCTCGCTGCTACCTTTTTAAGCGACCGTATTTGTGGCAGATCACTGAGGATCATTCGTTGCTCAATGAACAACTGCGTTCGGGCGTCATGACAGAGGATCAGGTGCGCCAACTTGTGGGACGAAATGT
>CAMLMF010000172.1 GCA_946480995.1 uncultured Bdellovibrio sp.
ACACAAATTTTGTTCAAGCCCACCTCGCAAAAGCCGATGAGTGGCAAGATTACTATTTATTAAGAGTGGATGCCTTTCAATTAAAAATGGTTTATGGTTTTTATACAGAAGCAGCAAATGAAGACTAGAAAAAATATCCTCATCGTAGACAACAACCGTGAACTTGAATTACTGGTGAAAGAGCCTCTGGCGAAGCATTTAGAAAACACCGATGTCTCAGCCATTTTGGTCCGCGCAAAAGACGGAGCCGAGGCCGCCATTAAATCTGAAAATCAAAAATTTGATATGGTCCTGATCGACACCGAAGTCCCGCGTTTGATGGATGGAGGTTTTGTTTATGGAATTCACACTTATAAAAACACTCAAGAAGCGCAAGTGATTGTGGTGTCGAATAAAGAGTCTTCGGACCTTCCCGAGTCTTTACGCAATTCGAAATTTTTTAAAAAACCGGTTGCGCCAGACGAACTTATTTCTGCCATAGCCACTATTTTAAATTCACAAAATCAGACCGGAGAAAAACATCCCGAACCGACCCCGATGGCTGCCGCGAAATATGCCGTGGACGTCCGTGTGATCAATGCAGTGATCGGCGCCACGACTAAGGTCTTGGCGCAATTCGGGGTTAACTCTATAAAAATGGAAAAGGCGACGCCCAAAGCGCCTAGCGAACCATTTATGGGTGAAGTGTCTTCCGTGATCGATATCAAAAGTAATTCGTTTCAAGGTTATCTGTGCATTTCTTTTGATAAAGACAGTTACCTTGAAGTCGTTTCGTTGATGTTAATGGAAGAACAAACGGAAATTAACAAAGACAACTCCGACGCCGTGGGCGAGATCAATAATATTATTTTTGGTAACGCCAAAGCGGAAATCACCAACTATGGCGTACAAATGACAGTGCCACGTGTGATTTTAGGAGTTCAGCAAACCTCGCCCAGCCCCGCAGGTTCGGCGGGTATGCTGATTCCGTTTGCGACCGGCAAAGGAAAGTTTTATCTTTCCGTGGTCGCCTTCCCTGCGGCTTAAGATATTCCTAAGGCCTGCTTCCATTCCGGCGTAGCTTCAATTAATTTTCTGGCTTTGATATCAAAGAGGCCAAATGTGAAAATCGCTTCGCTCGCTACAGAGCCATCTTCCTTCACCATCTCTTGCTTCAACTGTCCGACTTTGCCGGTGTAATTTAAAAGCGTTGTAGTGATAGTGATTGTTTCTCGTAAGCGAATTTCTTTTAAGAACTTCAGATTTACCTCCAGGATCACGGGACCCTGTTTTAGTTTATGAATTTCGTTAAAGCCATAACCTCGAGGCGTGATCAGTTCCCAGCGTGCCTCTTCATACAAAGACAAGTACGTGGCATTGTTGATATGTCCGTAAGAGTCGACGTGAACTTCGCGCACTAAAAATTTGTAATTACCTACTGCTGCCATATATACCTTTTGCTTTTTAAAGACTTCCAAATGCCTTCGAAATCATTATAGATCTCTGCCCCGTTGTCGCAAGAAAAGTCTTTGATTTCAAATGACTTGTATGGCTAGATGGCCCCATATGTTAGATCAAATTCTGAATAAAATTACGCAGTTTACGGCTCAGGGCAAAAAAAGTCTTGTCGTCTTTGATTTGGACTCAACACTCTTTGATGTGAGCCCTCGTTTGCAGCGTATTCTTTTGGATTTTGCGGCACAGCCTTTAAATCAAAAACGTTTTCCGGAACAGGTTGCTTTGTTTAAAAATATCAGAGCTCTGCAAACCGATTGGGGCATTCAGAATGCTTTGCAACGTGTCGGCCTTGACGGTCATCACCCAGAATTTCAAGAAGCTGTGCGCGAGTACTGGCAGAAAAATTTTTTCTCGAATCACTATTTGCAGTTTGACGATCTGTACGACGGCGCTTTGGAGTTCACCCTTGCCGTAGACAAAGCCGGGGCCGAAATTGCCTATCTAACAGGCCGTGATGTCGAACGCATGGGCACGGGATCTGTGGAGATTCTAGAGCGCTGGGGCTTTCCTTTACATGACAAAGCGAAGTTGGTTTTGAAACCCCATCGCAGCATGGACGATGCACAATTTAAAACTGATTATTTTATCGAAGCCGACAAAGAAAATTACGAAAAGATCTATTTCTTTGAAAACGAGCCGGTGAACTTAGTGCACTTGGCCCAGTTCTGCCCGCACGTGGAAATGATCTTTTTTCAAAGCACCCACGCTGGCAAAGCGCAGCCGCCTGAAAATCTTCCGCGCATTATGAACTTCTTGCTGAATCAAAAGGACTAGTAAAATGCTTCACTTGGTTGCGACCCCCATTGGCGACACGACAGAAATCACCTTGCGCGCTTTAGAAATCTTAAAATCTTGTGACGTGATTATCTGTGAAAGCACAAAGGAAGCGTCGAAACTTCTGCGTGCCCATGGCATTACTGGAAAAACTTATGAGGTGCTAGATGAACACTCTACACCTGAAGATAAAGCGGCCTTGATTCCTTTGTGCGCAAATAAAAATGTCGCTTTGGTTTCAGACTGTGGCACACCTGGATTTTGTGATCCAGGGGCCGATATCGTACGTCTGTGCCGGCAAAAAAATATTCCTGTGAAGTCAGCCCTAGGCGCTTCAGCGTTAATGGGTCTGCTGTCGTTAAGTGGACAACGCCTGGACGAGTTTGTTTTTCGAGGCTTCTTGCCCGCAGAAACGGAAAGTCGTGGCAAAGCTTTAAAAGAGCTGACTAAAGAAAAACGCGCTATCATCTTGATGGATACTCCTTATCGCTTAAAGAAAACTTTAATGGACATGAAAGAGCATTTTTCCAACCGTCGCTTTTTACTGACGCTGAATCTTTCTCAAGAAGAAGAAACGGTTCTTGAAGGCCACATTGAGTATCTGCTTTCCAACCTGCGCGTGGAAAAAGCCGAATTCATGCTCTTAGTTTATCCGGGATAAAATGTCGTCGCTGATTGCTTTACCTATTGATGATTTTCTTGCGGAAATTGAAGAAAAATTCAAAGCGGAAAACAATCTAGTTATCACCGCCGCCCCTGGTGCCGGTAAAACCACTCGCTTACCATCGGCTCTCCTTAAACACGTGCACAAAAAAATCTTAGTCCTTGAACCGCGCCGTATGGCTGCTATTGCGGCAGCTCATCGCATCGCTGAAGAGCAAGGCTGGCAAGTGGGCCAAGAGATTGGCTATCAAGTTCGTTTTGCTAACAAGACTTCCGACAAAACTCGTCTGATCTTTATGACAGAGGCGCTGCTGGCGCGACAAATGATCCATGATCCTGAATTGGCCGATGTTGATTTTGTGATCCTAGACGAATTCCACGAGCGTTCAATGCACGTGGATTTGGCATTGGGTTTGCTGCGTGAATTGCAAGAGCTTGGCCGCAACATCAAAATTTTGGTGATGTCAGCAACCCTGGAAGCAGAAAAGATTTCTTCTTACCTTGGTCATTGTCCCATCGTCAGCGTTCCTGGAAAATTGTTTGAACTAGATATTCGCTATCAAAAAAACTCGCAATCACTGCAAACTTTTCCAGCATTTTACGACTCCCTTTTCGCCACAGTCAAAGATGCGCAAGCACAAAGCACCAAGGATATTTTAGTGTTTTTGCCCGGTATTGGCGAAATTGATCGCGCACAGAATACTCTGCAGGCCTGGGCTGACGGTAAAAATATTGAGATCTTGCCTTTGCATGGCTCCCTTAACATTGAAGATCAGCGCAAGGCTTTACAAAAGGGCTCACGCCAACGCGTGATTCTTTCGACTAATATCGCTGAGTCCTCGGTCACTATTGACGGCGTCAACACCGTGATTGATTCGGGTCTTGCAAAAAGTATGAAACAAGATCATCGCACCGGATTTTCACGTTTAGAATTAGGTCGCATCAGTCTTTCAAGCGCCATTCAACGGGCCGGTCGTGCGGCCCGCCAATTTCCCGGCGTGTGCTTTCGCATGTGGAATAAAATGGACGAGCTGTCCTTTTCCAAAAGTGAAGTCGCAGAAATTCAGCGCATTGATTTGACTGAAAGCTTGCTGTTCCTAAGCGCACAAGGGGTCACGGACTTTAGCGCTTTTAGCTGGTTTGAACGACCACCGGCTTTAGCAATACAAAATGCGGAGCGCTTTTTAAAAATTTCAGGTGCCATCGATGATGGCAATAAAATTACACCACTAGGAAAACACATTCTGCATTTTCCTTTGCCGGTGCGCTTAGCGAAGCTGATGTTGGTGGGCATGGAAGCAGGTGCCTTAGAATTATCATCCATGCTGGCAGCGTTACTGCAAGAGCGGGACATTCTAAGGAAAGAATCCGTCAGTTCTTTCATCGGCGATAACTTTGAAAACGACTTAGCAGCTCGCTTGGAAGTCTTAAAGCATTTTCGCAAAGACAAACGCACGCCGCGGGAAGCATCACACTTTGCGGTGCAAACCGTGGATCAATCAGCCCGGCAAATTGCCGATCTTGCGGGCCACCTGAAAGGCATAAAAAGTACGGCGACCGCTACAGATGATGACCATACTTTGACTAAGAAAATTCTTTTAAAAGCCTATGCGGATCGCCTGTGTCGTCGTCGCGGCAAGACAGATCGCGCTTTGATGGTTGGTGGCCGCGGTGTGAAACTGCAAACGGAAAGCTTAGTGAAGACTTCAGAATTCTTTGTCGCCTTAAATGGCGTTGAAGGAAACTCGGACGCTGAAACCGTGGTAAGTCTGGCTTGTGGTTTCGATAAAGATTTTATTTTAAACACCTTCAAAGACGACATTGTAAAAATCAAAGACGTCACTTTCAGTGAAGAAAAGGGTCAGTTCTTTGCACGGGAATACCGCTCTGCCTTTGGTTTAGCATTGGATGAACCTTCATTGTCTCCGGCAAGCCCCGCAGACATCGCTGCCCGCTTGCCGCAGATCTTAAGTGAAAAAATTGATTTAGTTTTAAAGGGCAACGAAAAGCTTGCAAGCTTTTGGCAGCGTCTTGATTTCCTAGAGCAACAAGAAAGCACCGCTTTGGATCGCAGTCCTTTTGTTTTAGAAGCCTTTAGTCAGGCCTGCATGGGCGAAACAAAAATGCAGGCGGTAATCGACAAAGACTTAGTATTCTTTTTTGAAAACGTTTTCCCACAAGATCTGGTGCAAAAGTTAAGAAAAGAAATCCCGGAACGCCTGGAAGTTCCTAGCGGCAGCAAAATCAAAGTGCATTACCCGCTAGATAAAAATCCGTACATCGAAGTGCGCATTCAAGAGGTCTTTGGCATGATGCAAACACCGAAAGTGTATATGGGGAAAATCCCCGTGACGTTGCACCTGCTGGGCCCGAACTTCCGCCCGGTGCAAGTGACTTCAAGTTTAGAAAGCTTTTGGCAGAATGGTTATCCGGAAGTACGCAAAGAATTAAGAATCAAATATCCAAAACACCAGTGGCCGGAAGATCCCGCAGATGGCATTCCCGAGGCCAAAGGGCGCAGAAGAGAATAACCCTGCCACGCAAAAAATTCCGCTTACTGAAATTCGATCGACTTAACGCCGCCATTCGGTGGCAGCCATTGGGTCCACACATCCAAACGTGCTTTAGTAACAATTTTTTTATCTTCCGTCTTTAGAACCCAACGATTTTGCTCTTTTAAAAGAAAGGCATTCTTAGCAGCATACTGTTCTTTTTTTGCATTAAGAGCATAAACAAACTGCAAAGACCCACCGGTTTCAGGCGCTAAGTAATAACCTTTGATATTAATCGCATGGGTATCAAAAACCGCAACGAACTTAAGACCATTTTCTAAGGCTTGCAAATTGCGAAAGCGCAAATAACTTTCAACTTCGCGATCCGTGTATTTTCCTTGATCCCAATACACCGTCAAAATTTTCTGGTTTTCATCCTGCAAAACAAAAAGGCGCACCCACAATTTCGCATCGTAATTATTCTCAACCAACAAGATCTGCTGAAGCGCCCCTTCGGCAAGCATCTTAGCAACAAAAGCATTCTGAGCTTTAATAAACTCCTCAGCTTTTCGTTCATCCGGACGATATTTCCCCGACGAATCAAAACGCTGAT
>CAMLMF010000173.1 GCA_946480995.1 uncultured Bdellovibrio sp.
AGCAAAAGCTGCCGCGACCAAATGGATGCGGGGCAAGTGGCTTTGGCGGTGAATGACATTATCAATGGTCTTACGCCTTATGCTTTGATGGCCGCGACCATGACAGGCGGAACAGCCGCTGTGCCGTTTATCGTTGGTGGCTCGGTGATTACGGGCGCTTTAAGCTCTATGAACAAAATCGTCAATGAAGGTGCGAAGAAGTTGCAGGATCCTAAAGCCCGCCGTGCAATCATTGAAAATACCTGCCAATTTATTCGTTTGGATCAAAAATATAAATTCTTGATCAAAAACCGCGATGAGCAGATTCGCAAAATCTCCAATGACCTGTCGTCTACGAAGCAGCTTTTAACCACGCGCTTAAATGGGCTTTCAACATCGTTGACGGGTCTTGTGGATCGTAAAACGACTTTGACTTCGGAATCCGCAGAGATGGAACGTGTGTTGACGCCGGCCCTGCAACAGTTGGATATGGATAAAGCCTTTATGGCCAGCACGACAGATCAAGTGAAAATCTGTCAAATCGGGATTCAGTGGGCTGTTTTGGCGGCGGAAAAGGGATCCTACGTTGATACGATCTTAAGCAGCGTTGATAGATCTTTATCAGCGTTTGGTTCAAGCAGTGTGGCAGAGGCGCGCACGTTGAAGTTTTCGTCGCAGTTCGCGTTGAAAAACTTAAGCGAATTTGCGGGTTTGCAATACTCGATCTATTCTGATTTTGCACCTTGTGCAAGCCAGGCCAAATCTTTGGCAGAAACTATGGATCAATCGGCTAAGTTTGCTAAACGCATTCTGAAGCTGGCTGTTGAAAATGTAAATCAAGAGATCAAAGGCAACAGCAACTATCCACAAATCCAAAGCCAATTGGATATGATTAATAAAAAGCAACTGCAAGCGAACATGGTTGTAGGGTCTTTAGAAAATCTGAAAAAATACGCAACAAGCTTTGTACAATCTGAGATTGCTTCGGAAATGTCTCGCTTGCGCATGCAAGTGTTTGGCAGTGGCAGTGCGCCAATCACAGGCTGGTTTGGCTTCACTGAAAATTTGCACAACTCTGCCGTGAAAGATTATACTGCGGGTCTTAAAAGTTTGCGCAACCAGGCTTATACGATGACCACTTCAGGTCGCATGCTTGCGGCGGGCACAGCCCCAGGGCCTTTAGCCAACGCGGGACAAATTTCTAAAGATTGGGAAGAAGCGACTCAGCTTAGACCTTTTGATACCCTTAAGGGACAGAAAGGCACGACAGCCCATGCGACTGCATGTCGCGAAATCCAAGACGTGTGGAACCGTTGGGTTGTGGCTGTGGATCATCTTTCAGCGTTAGAATCTTTATGCGGAATGATCGAGCCTTACATTTACGACTCTCGCTCGGAAGACCGCGCGTTGGTAAAAATGTGCCGTGGCACGGCGGATCTGACTGGTTACCGCGCAAAATCAAGCTTGCAGTCCCTCAAGGATTCCTTGATGCAAAACCATTCGGCTGAGTGGGCTTTGGTACTTAAAGCCAAGGTAAATACATTAGGTTGTTTGCAATAGATTTTTTCTGCTGACCTACAAAGTGACTCTAAGCTCCTCCCTTGTCTTTGTGCGGAGCTTGGGGTTATCCTTGAAGGACAGAAGAGGTCTTATGAAGCTTAAAATTCCTTATCAAGACAAGATCACTTTAGGTTATTCCCTGGTGCGTTCCGCGCACTTTGCAGCACAACAGTTTTCTTTGCCAATTTTTGAATTTTTAAGCACTGGAAAGCGTCCGAAACGTCCCTCGCTAGAACCTCAACGTTTAAAAAAGCTTTATACCGAGCTTTACACTCTGCTAAAAAAAGACTCTGAAAATATCGCCCAGGGTTTTTATCCTATTGATGTTTTAAAACCAGAAAATGCGACAAACCATCTGCGCCGCTATCCGCGAATCATTATGGATGGTTATCAAATTTCTAAACGTCGCGATGCTAAGAACCAAAAAGACTTTACAGGTGAGGCCGAAGAATTCTTAAAAGATCTTCCAGATTACTATCAGCGCAACTTTCACTTTCAAACTGACGGTTATCTGACGAAAGAATCTGCGGATCTTTACGAGCATCAAGTGGAGATCTTGTTTTCAGGTTCTGCCGACGCGATGAGACGGTTGATCATCCCTTTGGTTAAGGATTTCAACCCCGGTGACGGGGAGGGGTTGCACTTCCTTGAGGTTGCTGCCGGCACAGGGCGCTTGACGCGATTTATGAAATTGGCTTTCCCGAAAGCTAAGATCACGGTTTTGGATTTAAGTTATCCCTATTTGAAGAAAGCCCAAGAAAATCTGCACGAATTTGCGCGCATGGATTTTGTGCAGGGGGCGGCAGAAGATTTGCCGTTTCAAGGTGAAAAGTTTGATTTGGTTTATTCCTGCTTCCTTTTCCATGAATTGCCGCTAGAAATCCGTCGCCAAGCCGTGGCGGAGGCACACCGGGTGTTAAAGCCAGGCGGTTTGCTGGGGCTTGTCGACTCTGTGCAAAAAGATGATGCGAAAGACTTAGAATGGGCTTTAGAGCAATTTCCTGTGGATTTTCATGAGCCTTTTTACAAGAACTACACCATGAACCCTATGGAAGGCTTAATGGCTTACCGGGGCTTTGCGAATATCAAAAAAGAGCTGGGTTTCTTCTCTAAAGCAGTGGTTGGGCAAAAGCTTTCCGAGGGCGAAGAAAAAGAGCCAATCTCTTCTTGAGTTTTAGGATAAAGCTGCTACTTTCGTGGCCTTTGATTATCAAGGAGCAACGATGGGACCTATTTCTCAATTTATCGAACATAACTATCGCCATTTCAATGCAGCGGCTTTGAAAGACGCAGCAAAAGGCTACAAAACTCACATCGAAAACAAAGGCCAAATGTTGGTGACTTTGGCAGGTGCGATGTCGACAGCTGAACTAGGTCTTTCTTTGGCTGAAATGATTCGCCAAGGTAAAGTGCACGCAATTTCCTGCACAGGTGCGAACCTTGAAGAAGACGTGTTCAACTTGGTTGCTCACGATCACTACGTGCGCATTCCGAACTACCGTGACTTGACTCCACAAGATGAGCAAAAACTTTTGGAAAAACATTTGAATCGCGTGACAGACACGTGCATCCCTGAAGAAGAAGCAATCCGCCGTATCGAAAACGTTGTTTTGGAATACTGGCAAGATGCGGATGCTAAAGGTGAAGCGTACTTCCCGCATGAGTTCATGTACAAAATCCTTCTTTCTGGAAAACTAAAACAGTACTATCAAATCGATCCAAAAAATTCTTGGTTGCTAGCAGCCGCTGAAAAGAATTTGCCAATGGTTGTTCCAGGCTGGGAAGACTCCACTTTGGGTAACATCTTTGCTGGTCACTGTATTAAAGGCGACATCAAAAAATCTACTACTGTTAAAGGTGGTATCGAATACATGAAAACTTGGGCAGAGTGGTACATGGGCGCTTCTAAAAAGAACCCAGTCGGCTTTTTCCAAATCGGTGGTGGTATCGCTGGGGACTTCCCAATTTGCGTAGTGCCAATGCTTGAACAAGACTTGGGTCACGAAGACGTTCCTTTGTGGAGCTACTTCGCACAAATCTCTGATTCAACAACTTCTTACGGTTCATACTCTGGTGCGATCCCGAACGAAAAAATCACGTGGGGAAAACTTGCGCCAACAACTCCAAGCTATATCGTGGAATCAGATGCTACTATCTGTGCTCCATTGATCTTCGCTTACGTTCTAGGTCATTAGTCTGAAGGTGCGTCGCACCTTTCCCGGATGGCGGCGCATTTGGAAAATTTAAAAACGAAAAAGGGTCTCGCAAGAGACCCTTTTTTTATTTTCAGGCTTCGTACTTTGAAATCTTATGGTCTCGCGCCTCTTGCGGAGGTCTTCGCTGTCTCATTTTAAAACTGGACTTTAGGTAAAGTTGACTACAGCCGTAGTATTGGTAGACTACAGTTGTAGTATGCGAGGTTCAAATGAAGTCTATGCCAAGTTTGGGTGAGCAAGAAATCGAAATTCTGCGATACGTGTCCGCGCATGGCGAGGTCTCGGTGCGAGAGGTGGCAGAGTACTTTGAAAAACATAAGGGCTTGGCGCGCACGACAATTTTGACTGTGATGGAGCGTTTACGAAAAAAAGGTTTTTTAGCGCGTGAAAAGGTTGAAGGTATTTTTAAGTACAGTGAAAAAATCGAAGCCAGCACTGTGATGAAAAGCAAAGTCTCTGATTTTGTTGAACGCACATTGGGGGGCTCGGTCAGTCCACTGATTCAATATTTTGCGGGTCAGAAAAATCTTTCCTCTGATGAAGTGGAAAAACTTAGAGCCATCGTGGCCGATTTTGATAAATCCAGCAAAGGAAAGCACCATGAATAATCCGGGAGCTGTCTTTGATTTTTTGTGGAAGGTGTTAATCATCGTCACTTTGACATCAACCTTCGTTTTGGGTGCTGTGGTTTTAAGTCAAAACTTTTTAAAGTCGGTGTCCGGCCGGTACTTTAAGGCTTGTTCCAGAGGTTCTTTGTTTTCATTTTTTGCAATTGTTGTCAGTTTGGCTGTCTCCACTTTGCTTTTGGATCAGGGTTTGCAATTGCAGTGCTTTAGTCACTTCACGCAGTCGCAAGGTGTGTTAGGTCTCACGCGAATCCTTGCAGGGGTGTGGGGAGCCGTGGGAGTAAGTCTTTTAATAAAAGACCTCTTACAGCTTCGCCTTTTTAAGAAAGTCTTAAGCAGAAATGTTGTGCAAGATCGTGGGACTTATAAAGTCGTAAAAAATCATTATGCGCCACTGACCGTAGGATTTTTGCAAGGCCAAATAATTGTTCCAGAGTGTTTGGAAAATTCGCCGGATTATCTGCATCACATCTTGGCGCACGAATCTGTGCACGTAAAAAATCGTGATGGGCTGTGGAGTCTCATAGCGTTGGTGTGTCTGCGACTATGCTGGTTTAATCCCGCGGCATGGTTCTTTTTTAAGGCGCACAGTTTGTCGGTTGAAATGGCGACAGATGAAGAGGTCGTTTCGGCCCCCGGGATTTCTTCGCAGAAGTATGCGGAAGCTCTTATCGCGGTTTTAGGTATGCGTTCGAGCGTCCCTAATTTGCCAGGAACTTTGGCGGCCTCTGCAGAGTTTTTGCAGATGCAAGATAGGCTAAAAAATTTGCAGGCAAAGGCAGAACAAAAGACCTCCACTCGCTGGGCTTTCTCTGTCCTTTTTGTTGCGGCAGGATTCGTCGGTGTTGAGCAGTCCGTCGCCTCTTTGCAGTTAGAAAGAAAACCACAAGTTGAAGAATTGATGTGTTACCAAGTTCACCATGAAAAGGTACTCGAGAGCCTGTTCAGAAGTGATGTGGCGACAAATAAGTGTGAATAAATAAATTATCCCTAAATTAAGGAGTTTTTATGAAGAAGATTTATCTTCTAGGGTCCCTTTTTGTCTTAAGTGCTTGCGCTACTCAAGAAAGTCAAATCGCGGAATACTTAAAAAAGAATCCGCAGGTGATTTTTCAGGCGATCGAAGAAAATCCGCAGCAATTTATGGAGGCTGTTAATAAAGCTGCGCGAAAGGCTCAAGAGAACGCTCAGGAAAAGCAAATGGCTGAGTTGAAACATCAGCAAGAAGAGCAGATTAAGAATCCCTTAAAGCCCGAGATCGATCCGCAGCGCCGCCTAATGGGTTCAGACAGTGGAAAGATCGTTGTCGTTGAGTACGCAGACTTTCAATGTCCGGCGTGTCGTATGGCCTTTGTGAACTTGCAGCAGATCAAAGCGAAGTACAAAGATCGCGTGCAATTTTATTATAAGCACATGCCCTTAAGTTTCCATAAAATGGCTTATCCGGCCGCTCTATATTTTGAAGCGGTTTTTTTACAGGATAAAAATAAGGCTGTGCGATTCTATGAAAATGTTTTTCAATCTCAAGAGCAGATGCGAGACGAAGCATTTCTTCAGCAGGCAGCCAAAAAGGTGGGTGCTGATTTAAAACGTGTAGCTCAGGATATAAAATCGGAAAAGGTCCTGAACAGAGTCGCAAGTGATATGGCAGAATTTGA
>CAMLMF010000174.1 GCA_946480995.1 uncultured Bdellovibrio sp.
TGGCGATTTTTTCGACCAAGATGTCTTGGGCGCCTTTAAGCGCTTCTTCGTAGGTCACGATTTTCGCCGTTGGATTTAAGAAAGCTTTGGCTTTCATTTCCATAGTCATGTCGTCTTTAACAAGACCATGCCCCATGTCCCAAATCCATTGCGCCAAAGGCTCCAAACCGGCTTCGCGCGCGATTGTTGCTTTGGTTTTTTTCTTTTTCTTGAACGGTTTGTAGATTTCTTCAAGCTCACCCAGATCCCACGACATTTCGATGCGCTTTTGCACTTCGGCCGTCAGATTGTTTTGCTCGCCGATCTCTTTAATCAAGAACGCTTTACGCTTAACAATTTCGTTGAAAGTTTCGTGACCTTCGATCACCGCGCGAATTTGAACCTCGTCCAAATTGCCGGTTTTCTCTTTACGGTAACGTGCGATGAATGGGACAGTAGCACCCTCTGCTGCGAGCTCAATAACAGCCTGAGCTGATTTTGCATTAACAGTAGGAGCAATACGCGCCAAATAACTCTGAAGAGCCTGATCCATAGTACCTCTAGATTTAATTGGAAGTTTTGAGTGATTAAATCAAATTGTCAATTTCACTTCGACAATGTCGAAGTGTTTTATTTATTTATGACGGAACATAATGAGGCCGTGACTTGGATCGTAAGGTGACACACCCACGCTCACACGGTCGCCGACAACCACGCGAATATTAAAGCGTCTCATTTTTCCGCACAGTTTGGCGTTAATGATAGCCTTGTTTTCAAGTTCAATTTTGTAAAGACCCCCAGCGAGGGCGTCGATTACTTTTCCGTCTATTTGTACTAAATCGTCTTTTGCCATGCAGGTAAATTAGTAGGTCAGATTGCAGCGCCTTGCAATAATTTTCTGCCCTATGACAATTTCCTATTGCTGATCAGCATTCGTTTTCCGTCCTGAAAAAGGACTTCCAAACGATCGTATTCATTAGAAAGGATATATCCCCATCCAAAAATTTTGTGCTGCAGCGGAGTTTTGGCCTCAAATTGTCCGCCAATACTGTATGCCGGAGCTTTCATGCCTTGATACTTTTCATGCAGCTCAGTCCATTTTGCCTGATCTTCAGAAAGACCGGACTTATCAACTTTGGCTTTTTTGCCTTTTTTTGTTGCAGGCTCTTCCGCCACAACAGCCGCACTTTTCTTTTCCGCTTTTGCAGGCTTTTCGACAGCCGCAGGAGCAACCGCTTTTGGTGCCGCCACAGCTACGGGTTTTTCAACCTTTGCTGGCTTCGCCGCCTTCTGAGGTTTTGCTGCGACAGGCGCTGGAGCCTTCGCTTTCACTTCCTTAGCAACCGGTTTTGCAACTTTCGCAGGAGCCTTTTTTGCCGCAGGTTTCGCAGCCGCTTTCGCCGCTGGTTTTGCTACAGCTTTTTTAGCTTTTGCTGCAGGTGCTTCCTTTTTCGCTGCCTTTTTAGCCATCTCATTTCCTCTCAGATTTAAAGGTGAGAAAAGATCGAAAAGTATTTCATTAAGCACATTTATACTATCACCCAGTGACTTGACATCAAAAAAATATTAGTAAAATGTTAGCGCGAGGCATCACTATGATTACAGCTGAAGTTATTAAAGAGTTAAATTCTTCCGACCTAACTTTTATTTCGGGAAACTTGAGTGCCGTGGCAAGCAAAGTTTTGCCACCGGATCTTAGCGATTCAGAAAGTTTGGTCTTTGCCGGGAAACCGGATCAACTAGCCGCAGCCCTAAAAGCCAAAGCTCCTATTCTGGTTTTGCATAAGTCTTTACCACCCCCGCAAGATGCCCATGTCACGGTTTTCCAAACCGGGTCAGTGCAACTGGCGATGGCCGCCATCTTGCCTCTTTTTGATGGCAAAATGAATCGCTTCACTCAAGAAGTAAAAATTCATCCCAGCGCCGTCATCCACCCCACAGCCCACCTCGGAAAAAATGTTGGAGTGGGTCCTTATGTTGTCATCGGCGAACACGCCAAGATCGGCGACGGCGCAACCCTTGGCGCGCACTGCGTGGTCGAAAGTTTTGCTGAAGTCGGCGATCACACCTTGTTGCACCCACAAGTTTTTGTGGGCGCACACTGCACTGTTGGATCTCACTGCGAAATTCATCCGCACACGACGATTGGTTCTGACGGCTTTTCTTTCGCGATGACTCGCGAAGGAGTCTATAAAAAAGTTCCCCAAATCGGCAAAGTCGTGATCGGCAATCACGTCGAAATCGGCAGCAACTGTGCCATTGATCGTGCCGCTTTAACTGAAACTAAAATCGGCAATGGCACCAAGATGGATAATCTTTGCCACATTGCTCACAACGTGGCGATCGGCGAAAATTGCGCCATTGCAGCGGGACTTAAAGTTGCAGGGTCTAGTAAGATTGGTAACAACTGCATGTTCGGCGGCGACGCAGCGGTAGCAGATCATATCACCATCTGTGACGGCGTTATTATCGCTGGGCGCAGTGCTGTGACTTCGAATGTAACTGAGCCCGGACAGTACGGTGGCTATCCACTTGAACCACTGCGTGATGCCCTAAAAACTTTAGCTAACAAAACGCATCTTACTCGTATAAGAAAAGACCTAGCTCGAGTCATGAAGCACTTGGGCCTTCAATCAGAGTAAGGGAGATTTCATGTCTTATCAGTTTTATAAAGTCCTACATCTTCTAGGCCTTATGCTTTTGTTTTTCGGCTTCGGAGGCTTGCTAGTTGCCAACTATGCAAAATTAGAACTTAAGAAAGCGGCACGCATTATGGCGTACGCGACTCATGGCCTTGGACTTTTATTAATTCTAGTCAGCGGCTTTGGCATGGCGGCCCGCCTGGGTCTTGTGTCTGGTTTGCCAGCATGGGTGCAAGCAAAAGTCGGCATCTGGGTTGTTTTGGGAATCGGTATCTCTTTGGTAAAACGCAAAGGCTATATCGGCTGGCCTGTCGCAGTTTTATTGTTGGGTCTTGGTACTTCCGCGGCGTTTATCGCTGTGAATAAGCCATTCTAGTTTTTTCGATCTTTAAAAAAGATAAAGCTCCGGCAGAATTCTGACGGAGCTTTTTTTATGTCTGATTTTTTTCGCGCATCAGGGACATCAGCCCTCGTCTTTATTCTACGTTGCACTCGGCTTTGTATTGTTGGTTCTTGATGCTGAGTGAAGAGACGTTTTCCGCAACGAATTCTGAGGAGATCTCTTTGTCGTTCACTGCGAAGTTCACTAATACATTGATCGCAGTTTCAGATCGTTTTTGGAAGTCTTGTTCTAACAGAACTTGCAATTGGATTTGATCTAAACCTGCTTGCAAACGCATTTGGCGGAACAAGCCGGCATGATCGTCCATTTTTACGACCATAAACTTTTCTTTAAAAGTCGCAAGCTCTTCACCGTCTGCTGCCATCACTGAACATGACAACGCAGAATACTCATTAAAAGCCTTCGCTTTATTTTTAGCTTCAGTTGCTGCCAAAGGAGCTTCGCCTGACTCCGCCGCTAAAGTTGTTCCAGAGACACCTAAAATTAAACCTAATACGATAAGTACGGCCTTCATATTCATCCCCTTTTTTAGAACATTGAGTATTTTAAGAAACGGCATTCAATGTTGCCATTGAAGACGAAATGCTTGCGCGTTGATTTCAATTTTAAATCCGCAATCAATTCTTTATTCCCTGAAAGGATCCACGCATCCCACCCTTTAAAGCGATGTTTCAACGTGAAGCTTAAATCACGATATACGTCACGCAGATTGTCTTCATCACCGATACGCGCGCCGTACGGAGGATTGATGATGATCATGCCTTTTTCAACAGGAGGTTCGACCGTTGCGACGGGCTCTTTTTTAAATTCAATCACGTCATCGACACCCGCACGTTTGGCGTTGTCTTTAGCGTTATTTAAAACTTTGCGATCGATATCAAAACCATAGAATTTAAATGGCAGCTCTTCGATTTCAGCATCCATAGCTTCTTGCACGACTTTATCCCAAGCTTCTGGTTCGTAGTTCAACCAGTTTTGGAAACCAAAACGTTTACGGCTGATACCAGGCGCGATATTTTTCGCCATCATCGCCGCTTCAATCAAAAATGTTCCTGAACCGCACATGAAATCCACAAGGGGGCTTTTTTTATCCCACTCTGTCACCATGATAAGGCCCGCTGCTAAATTTTCTTTTAGTGGAGCTTCCCCGACTTCTTTGCGGTAACCACGCTTAAACAAGCTGTCACCTGAAGTATCAATCGCCACGTTGAATTGATTTTTAATTGCACGCACGTGAATACGTAAAGACGGATTTTCGTTGTCCACGTCAGGGCGTACGCCGAATTTGTCACGGAACTGGTCAACGATGGCGTCTTTCACTTTCATCGCGACATAGCGCTGGTCGCGCATCATCGATTCAGTAACACTCGCATCGATCGAAATCGTTTGCGTTGGTTTGATGTATTTTGTGAAGTCGTGACGAAGAATTTGATTATAAAGTTCTTCGGGCTGGTAGGCTGTAAAATCCAAAACAGGTTTCAAGATACGGCTAGCAAGGCGCGAATGCAGATTCGCTTTGTAGCAACCTTCCCAGTTGGATTCAAAGAAAACACCACCGATATATTTATCGGTTACTTTCAATCCAAGATCTTTTAATTCTTGTTCTAGAGGTTCTACGAGTCCACGAGCTGTGGAGGCAAAAAATTCAGGCATGGGGCTGTCCTTTCTGTTGTTCAGAAAGCCCAGTCCCTATGCGCTGAGCCTTCTAAGTTTCGCGATACTGTGGTCCACCGCCGCCTTCTGGCACGGTCCACTCGATGTTTTCGAATGGGCACTTGATATCACAAGTTTTGCAGTGAATACAGTTCGTATAATTGATTTGTAAGTCCTTCTTACCCGCCTCAACCTTGGACGGCACCATCTCGTACACCGAAGCCGGGCAGAAATGGTTGCATGGAGATTTGTATTGCGGCTCACATACGGAGCGGCAAATATCCCCGTCCTTCAATATAAGGTGGTTTGGCGAATCTTCATCGTGCATAGTGCCCGTTAAATAGACGCTAGAAAGCTTATCAAAGAACAGCTGACCGTCTGGTTTAGGCAGCTTATTATCTTCGTGATCTAGGCCGTAAGGACCCCACACATCGACCACTTTTTCCGTGGTTTCAGCGTCGATATGCTCGATTTTCATGTGGTCCATAAGGCCGCGACCGCCCGAGATCTCTTGCAATGCCAAAAGCGGCATAGAGGCAAACATGCCTTTAGAAAGCGTCTGATGGAAGTTACGCACGCGATACAATTCGTCTTTCACGAAGCTGCTTTCAATGCGTTTTTCATAGCCTTGAGTTGTTGCGGCTGAAAAGTCAGCACCCTTTAACAAGCCATCCATCACAGTCTCTGCCGCTTGCATCCCTGACTTCATCGCTAAGTGGATACCTTTAAGCTTTTGCACGTCGACCATGCTGGCAGAATCGCCACAAACCATGAAGCCATCGCCATAAAGCTTCGGCATAGAATACCACCCGCCCGCCGGTAAAGTTTTACCGCCGTAAGCGACAACCTTGCCGCCTTTAAGCATGTCTTGCAGGAATGGATGAGTTTTTAATTTTTGCAATTCACGATGTGGATCTAACAAAGGATCGTGGGTATCAAGGTACGCCACTAAGCCCACGATGATTTTGTCTCCAGGCAAAGTGTAAATGAAAGTACCACCGATGGATTTTGATAAAGGGAAGCCCAAAGTATGGATCACTTGACCCGCTTCGACAGTTCCCGGAGGCATTTGGATGATTTCTTTTACGCCTTCTTCAAAGACTTCTGGATTTTTACCTGCGCGCAAGTTCAATTTCTTTTCAACTTGCTTAAACAAAGAACCGCGTGTGCCTTCGGCGAAAATAGTGACTTTAGACTTTAAGATTAAGCCCGCTTCAAAGTTTGGCTTTGGTTTGCCATTTTTATCACGTCCTTTATCGCCCGTGCGCACACCAACGATTTTATCACCTTCATACAAAGCTTCAACGGCTGCGAAACCCGGAAAGATATTGATGCCTTTTTCTTCGCACTTCGTT
>CAMLMF010000175.1 GCA_946480995.1 uncultured Bdellovibrio sp.
AGGTAAGAGCTTAAGATCCTTTTAAGCCGAGCTCCAATTCTAATATTTTCGTGTCTTGATTAAAGCAAAATCGCAGTGTACGAGGTCCTCCATACGGAGGATCTTATGAAATTATTGTTAGCACTGAGTGCTTTGCTTTTATCTTTTTCTGCGCACGCGCAATCTGCTTCTGAGCATTTATTAGTTTGCACAGGTCCTTTGCATGCGGACATCGTTTCTTTGACGGTGATGGCAGATATGAAAGCGGCCAGTGATGAAGCGTCTTTAAATATTCAGTTTCAAGATTTGTCTTTTAAACATTTCGCCACGACCAAAGAAAGTTTCATCGATGGTTACATCGAGCTTCCTGCGTTCCAAGGTGTCGAGCGCGCTTTGGTGCTAGATGATGCAGGGTGGACGATTGCTTTGATGGCTGCAGAAACAACTGAATTCATTCCGACAAACTGTTTTGAACCCAATAAATTCTAATAAGAGGTGAGTATGAAAAAGTTTTTCTTTGCCATTGCTTTCGCACTTTCTTTGCCAACATTTTCTTATGCGTGGATGATGCCACAAGTTCAATTCTATGTGACGCCTCACTATGCCCAAGGCCAAGTGAACAATCCGTCGCCGTATCCTGTTTACTGCCAAGGTTACGTCTATGGACAAACGCAAAACGGGATTCCCTTAAACACGTGGTTTGCGGCCCAAGTTCCGCCTTACAGCTTCGTGTATGCCTACATTTACGCGAACCCGCCCTATGCCCTTGTTAACGCGTGGTCAGAAATCTACTGTCAATAAAGCCATCCGTGCAGCCGCAGACAATGCGGCTGCTACTCGCTCCCTTTTTTGTTACTCGGAATCGTGACTGTCGCGCCGATTTTGTCACTCTCAAGCAAAAAAATATTCTCGTCTTTTGCTTCATAAAAAAACCTTAAGAATTCAGTCACTTTGCGACCTCTTTCGGTAGATATAGTGGCGCCCTCTTTGCATTAGGGTTCGTACCTTAATGGAATCAGAGTAGGAGCTTGCGTGAAAAAACTGACTGTAGTGCCTTTTTTATTCTTGGCGATGACTTCAATGGCCCAGGCTGAAGATAAGCTCCTATGGCATTCCGTGATCGAAAGTGAAACCAAGGCGATGCGCTGTTCGGCTCTGACGCCACCTTCTGAAAAAGACATGAAAAGCTTCCTTGAAGCGCGTGTTTATGATCCCGATGAAAAGGTCGACCAAACCGTTTTGGGCGTAAACTTTAAAGATGAAAACCCTCAAATGATCAAATGGTTCATTGGCGTGCACGACATTCCCCGTGCGCAACGGGCCGACGCATCTGGCGTACGCTTGGCCGACACTCGTTGTGACAAGGTGGTTTGTGCCCTAGAAAAAAACTATGGTTCTGGGATGGCATTACGCATGTTGTATCTTTATGCGAAGTTTGGCTTGGCCTCTTCCGCGTTATTACATCGCGAGCACACCAGTTATCAAAAATGGAATTTATCCGAGGTCAACGACCTCTTAGTCGGCTTAGAGTCGACTCCTCCAGCAAAAATTCCCTTTAAGAATCGGCAAATTTTACGCGTGAAAGATGGGTTTGGAAGAAAATCCCAAGCGCGGGAAGATATCGTGGTCCTTGCCAACGCCAGCATGGAATATTTTGATCATTGGTCGCGACAAGACAGCGTATTGCGTATTCAGTCCGTGGTTCATGAGGTCGGTCACTTGATCGGGGCGGATTTAGACGAATCACAAGAGTGGAAAAATACCCCCAGCGATAACATTTCAAAATACGCCTTAACCAATCCGGCCGAAGCATTTGCGGAAGCTTATACTGCTTACCGAGTTGCGCCAAAAAAATTGAAAGCCTCTTCGCCACAGGCCTATGCGTATTTTAAGAAAAATGTATTTTCTGGCTTAGAGTTTAAGTCCTCTGATGACTGCGAAGACGCATTTGCGAAACTGAATAATGAAACAGCCAGAGTTTTTAAAATGCGTTGGAAAAATGCAGAGTGGATCAGTAAAAGCACTAAAGAAATTAACGAAGAACTAGAGCGTGTTCAAAAGTTCGGTATTTTGACGGATCTGGCTCTGCAATACTGTACAACGTCTTATTTGGCGGAAAAAAATGGGGGCGACCGAGAAAAAACAATGCAATGTCTGGCCACCGTGTTTCAAAAGCGCGCCGCCGTTATTGAAGCCCGCGAGCGCGGGGACGAAGACGTTCGTTTTGAAAATATCCGCGCCTCTTCGCTCAGCAAATTCTCAGTTCCACGTCATGCGGTGCTGGCCTTGCGTGCGCAAATGCGCACCAAAATCGGCGAAGAGCTGCAAGCGTTCTATAGCCAACGCGGCTTAGAGTATTTTGTTAATGTGAAAGATGCCATATTACTTACAAACGGCGATGACAAAGAAGACAGCGCGTTTATCAGGCAGAATCGAAGCTTGGTGGCTCCGTTGGTTCTTGAGGTCTTTAAGCAAGAGGCCCCGAAGTTCTTCCTCCGCCGGTTGTTTGCACCCTCGTTTTTGCCAGTGCTGCCTTAAAACGCTTCTGACGCATTGCGAGCGATAGGGCGAGGGCTTGCCTGGAAGTTTGTTGGTAACCAACTGAAAATGATTCTTAATTATTTGGACAGAGGGGCGAGGATCTCTTATAAATAACGCCGAGGTGATTTATGGGTAAAGATTCAGTTCCTTTTCTGCCAAGACAGCACGATGAAGACATTGTCATTCATCAGGGCGGTTTTGATGAGTCTGAACTTAAACGCATCATTCGCACCTTGAACTTAAAGGTTACTACTCAGCGCATGGCTATTTTAAAAGCCTTGCACGACGGTCGCCGCCATATCACAGCCCAAGAACTGTACGAAAAGTTAAACAAGGATCATCCTGAAATTGGTTTTGCGACCGTTTATCGTTTTCTGCGCACGCTGACCGAAGGCACATTTGTGACGGAAGTTCGCATGGGCGGATTGCCGGCGCGTTATGAACTGACACCCAAAGGGCATCACGATCACTTAACCTGTGTTAAATGCGGTAAAATCTGTGAATTTGAAAACCGCGCTATTGAAAGTCTGCAAGAAAAAGTGGCGAATCAGTTTGGTTTCAAGCTGACTCATCACATCCTTGAACTTTACGGCGTGTGTCCTGAATGCCAAGCCAAGGGGTAGACCCGTCTTCGTGCTTGCTCTAAAAACGCGCCCATTCTAAGCTAGTTGCCATGGCAAAATCTGAAGATCTCGTCGACGGCATCATAGTTAAGGGCGCAAAAGAACATAATCTAAAAAATGTCAGCGTCACTATTCCACGCAATAAAATCACGGTCTTCACCGGATTAAGTGGCAGTGGTAAATCTTCCCTTGCCTTCGATACGGTCTATGCCGAAGGTCAGCGCCGTTACGTGGAAAGTCTTTCGGCCTATGCACGGAACTTTCTAGAGCAATTAAAAAAACCAGAAGTGGATTCGATCACGGGCCTTTCGCCAGCCATCGCGATTGACCAAAAATCTGTTAGCACCAATCCGCGATCGACCGTTGGCACAGTGACAGAAATTTACGATTATCTCCGTTTGCTTTACGCCAAAGTCGGCGTGCCAGAATGTCCAACTCATCATATCCCTGTGTCCAGTCAGACTCCGCAACAGATCATCGACGAGGTCATGAAAAAAAGCATGGGCACAAAGTTCTATGTGCTGGCACCTATGGCCTCAGGAAAAAAAGGGGAATTCTTAGCGGAATTCCAACGTTGGGCTAAAAAAGGTTTCGTCAAAGCCAAAGTCGACGGCAAGTTGATTGATCTTGATAAGGCGACGAAGTTAGCAAAAACCAAATCCCATGATATCGACCTGGTGATTGATCAATTGATTTTGAAAGACAATCTGAAGCATCGTTTGTCAGAAAGTATCAACACCGCCCTTAGTATGGCGAACGGCCGAGTGATTATTGAAACCCTTGATGGCGAAAGAGTTTCGTACTCTTTGCATTCAGCCTGCCCGCAGTGTGGATACAGCTTCCCAGAAATCGAACCGCGCCTGTTTAGTTTTAACAATCCGCGTGGGGCTTGCGGTACATGTCATGGACTTGGCACCATCGACCTGGTCGAAGAAGAACAGTTTTCAGATTCTGAAGTCGGCGGTAAAAAGCTTGATAAGGTTGTTTACAAATACAAAGGCAAAAAAACTTCGGACGAAGACGATGAAGAAGAAGGAGAGATGGTTCTTTCGGCCTGCCCTGAATGTCATGGCGCTCGTTTGAAAGCCGAAGCCCTGAATGTCAAATTGGGCGGCAAAACCATCGCAGAACTTTCTGATCTGGGTGCTTCCGAATTGCGCGAATGGATCGATAAACTTTCTTGGCGCGCCAAAGATCAATTGATCGCAGAAAAAATTATCAAACAAATTTTGGGCCGTTTGGATTATTTAATCCGCGTTGGTACAGGGTACTTGTCTTTGGGACGTCCCTCACGAACTCTGTCCGGCGGCGAAGCACAACGTATTCGCCTTGCCACGCAAGTGGGATCTTCCCTGATTGGTGTTTTATACGTCATGGACGAACCCAGTATCGGTTTGCATCCCCGCGATCATCACAGGCTTTTGAACATCATTGGCGAACTTAAAGACCGCGGGAACACCATCTTGCTGGTTGAACATGATGAAGACACCATTCGTTACGCCGATTTCGTCGTGGACCTTGGGCCTCGTGCCGGAATCCTTGGCGGAGAAATGATGGCGCAAGGCACACCTCAACAGCTAGAAAAAAATCCGAACTCGCTGACCGGAAAATATCTTAAGGGCGAAATGCGCATTCCGATCCCAGCGCAACGTCGCAAAGGCAACGGACAGTTTTTAAAATTGCTGGGTGCTACCGGCAATAACTTACAAAACGTGGATATGCAAATTCCGCTGGGCACATTTACGGCGGTCACAGGGGTTTCAGGTTCTGGCAAAAGTACTTTGATTATCGATACACTTTACAAAATCCTAGCGCAGCACTTTTACAAAGCGTTGACTCAACCTTCGCCATTTAAAAAAATCGAAGGCTTAGACAAAATCGACAAGGTGATCGACATCAATCAACGTCCGATTGGGCGCACGCCGCGTTCGACACCGGCAACCTATGTGGGGTTGTTCCCGATGATTCGCGACTTGTTCGCCAATTTGCCGGATTCAAAGTTGCGCGGTTACGAACCGGGTCGTTTTAGTTTTAATGTCAAAGGCGGGCGCTGTGAAACCTGTCTTGGTCACGGACAGATCCGCGTAGAAATGCATTTCTTAAGCGATGTCTTTGTAACCTGTGACACGTGCTTGGGTCGCCGCTACAATCGCGAAACCTTGAATGTAAAATACAAAAACAAGTCGATATCGGACGTTCTTGATATGAGCGTTGGCGAAGCCTTAGAGTTTTTCAAAAATCATCCACAAATTTATCGCAAACTTGAAACTTTGCATCGCGTGGGTTTGGATTACATGACCCTAGGGCAAAGTTCGACGACGCTTTCAGGCGGTGAAGCTCAGCGTGTGAAATTATCCAAAGAGCTGTCCAAGCGTGGAACTGGAAAAACTTTGTACATTTTGGATGAGCCGACCACGGGACTGCATTTTGATGATGTGCGAAAATTGGTCGAACTGATCCAAGAATTAGCCGATCAAGGCAACACGGTGTTAGTGATCGAACACAATATGGAAGTGGTAAAGGCCGCAGACCATGTGATTGATCTAGGACCCGACGGAGGAAAAGGCGGTGGTTATATCGTCGCCACGGGAACTCCAGAGCAAGTTGCAAAAGTTGCAAGCAGCGAAACGGGAAAATTCTTAAAGCACGTTCTTAAATAATCTTGATTCTTTCGCCGGAATCGACGAGTTTTTTGGAATGAAATACTTTACAGGTTCCTTTATTTTTACAGTCATCGGTTTGATCGCGTCGTACTTCGTAGGCCATTACTATGGCGGTACGGTGACGGCGGGTTTAGGCGCTCTT
>CAMLMF010000176.1 GCA_946480995.1 uncultured Bdellovibrio sp.
TCATTCAGAGCAAGCTCCGTGTTGTCGCGTTTTAAATTTTTCTCTAGGCTCTTGAGGTTTGTTTTGCCAAAGCCTTTGATTTCTTCTGCCGTTAAAACGCTGTCCAAGGATTTCCCTTCGCTCGTGGCTTTTTTAAGTTCATTGAGTTTGGGTTTTATATAGTGTGAAAAAAGAGCATGGGTTTTTTCATGCTTAAAGACATCATAGGGTGCTGTTGCCCCCATGTTGATCACGCTGCGCGCTTGAGACGTGTCATAAAAGAATGCTTTTTCATCATTCAAAGCTTTCATCGCGGGATCGATGCGCACATCGACGCCAATACGTTTTAAATCTTCAAGGTCCTTTTGCATTTCGGGATGTAAAATGGCGGGGGTGTCATATTGCGCTTTGCCTTTTATCGCAGGAAGTTTGGTGATTTTTAAAACGCTGTAATTTTCAACGGGACCTTCCACGCGCACGCCAAAATCAGCGGCGAAGTCATGCAAAACAGACATGGGCTTGTCGGTTAAACGGTCGGGAGCCGTGCGGATGTCTTTTTCTAGGGTCGCAATTTCACTTTTAAGCAGCTTGATATTGTCTTCGCGACTTAACGGTTTTGCGTGCTCAAGGATGTTTTGTAAAACACCGTCTTCGCCGGAAGATTTTTTCGCGGTATTACCAAAAAGGGCCCCTTGTAAAGAGTCTGCTCCGGATGTGTCCTCAACGACACTCAAAGAACTTTCTTGCTTTGCTAACTGCTCTTTAAGTTTTGCGACGCGTTCGATTTTCTGATTTTTATCAAAGTTAGGTAAAGTTTCAGCCGTGATTTTTTCTGTTTGCAAGCCGACACGTTGCAAATACTCTTCGCTTTCTTGGCTGTATTTTGCGACGTCGCGATTAGAAATTTTCACGAAGGTGCCTTCTTGAGACAAAAACTCGTCTCCTTTGTAAGCTAAGCTTGAAACAAGTCCCGGCGGCTTAAGCCCGCGCAGGGCTTTGCCGACTCCGGCGATCAAAGGCAGTGGAGCTCCAGAAAGACCGATCGCCAAGATGCAGTTTCCCTGTTCTAGATTTTGCAACTCTCCGCCGACAAGTTCGCTGGCATTTCCACCTTCACATAAATTCTTTTTAGTGACTAAATCCTGATTTTTGCGACAATGCTTATCGATGTCAGCAATGGCCGCCGAGGTGTTAAAACCCAAAGCGGCCTTCACCATGATCGAGCCCGCCTGTTCAGAAACTCGGCCCAATTGCACGCCTCGCGCTGCGGTCGCACGCAGGGCAAATCCCGCCCGAGTCATCAGTGCCGCGCCACCTGAAGCAAGCAAAGTTCCCGCTAAGAAAACATTCTCAACATATTCAGGGCCCTTGCCATACTTGCCTTCCAGGCGACACTCGATACTCTGTCCCAGATTTTTAGATTCCGAAAAATGTGTCTGAAAGGAATTTTTATCTTGGGCCCGACGCAGAAGCATTTTCTTTGTTTGCCAAGAAAGATCCCAGCGCGTGGTTTCTTTTCTTGCGGCTTCAAGTTGGCGGCGATTGCCTTCGTACTCTGAACGCAACTTAGCAAGGATCACGGGGAAGTCCGCAAAAAGGTTTGTTGCCAGAGTGTCCGTATCCGTTGTTCCCGCTTGGACCTTGTCCATAAATATTTTTGCCACAGTTTGTGAACTTCCCATCCATACACTGGTTGATATGGCGGCCAGGGATTGCTCTAAATGGGCGACTTTATTTTCAGCCTGCTCCATGAGTTGGCGAGCATTATTACGAGTCATCGTGCGCACGTTGTTACTTCCTTGTGACTGCAGCCGAGACAGTTCCACTTTGGCTTTACGTAACTCGGAATAAAGAGGCGCTGCTAAATTTATTTTTTCTGCCATGTCGCGAGCCATGCTGTGCATGGCGTCCTTGTTTGTCTTCAGCGCTTGCGTGGTCTTGATCACACAGCCAAGACTTTGCAGTTCATCCTGGGCTTCGCGGGCAAAAAAGATTTCTTCGTTGATTTGCGCTAAGTCTGAAAGAGTCTCAGCAGAGTTGCCGGGAGTGCAGGCTGCAGAGTTCTTAAAGTCTGCGCTTTTAATTTGGGGACAGTCGTGCACAGTTTCATAGGTAAGTTTTGAAAAATTCGCGTAAAGATCTGCCAACTGCGCCGCCACGGGAGCCGCCGCAAACAGAATCAAAAAATGTAAAAAGAAAACGCGAAAAAGCATCATTTATTTATCGGAAGGTTCATCCCAGGAAGCACTGGGAATAGGTCCGGATATATAAACAGAATTCGTTTGGGTGAGAAGGTCGAGGCGGGCAAGTTTTCAACGCGAAGTTAAGGGGAAAGCTTGCCGATTTCTAACAGATTTTTAACGAAGCACAGTATCGACCAAGATATAGATCCACATTAAAAGCAAAACCAACCAGCCAACACCATAGGCACTCATGCGATAAAGCAACTTGTTGGGTCCAATATGAATCACGGCATGGACTGCACGTGCAGCCACATAAATCCACGCCAACGTCAAAAAGACCATGCTTTGCAAAGGCAAGATCATACCTAAGATACAGGCGACATAAAATAAAACAGGAGCTTCAAATAAATTTGTGAAATGACGGCCTGATTTGACCACTCGTTCGGAAGGCTTTAATTCTTCGTTGTATGTTTTGAAATAACCAACTTTCATCGTGCCCATTTTGATCGCTTTCACGCGGTCGGTGAACATGACTAACATAACTATCAAAGTCAGAAAAAACATCGCACAAAGGGGATAGACAAGGTTGATATTGATTTGCATAGACTCTCCTCACTCGTGGAACCATTAAAGACTAAAAAACTTCGGAAGAGTAACAAAAAATCAAATGAGATTGGGGAACGTTGCTTGCGCAAATAACGCAAAGTGCGGCGACGTGAAAAAAATAACCCGAGCGGGGGGCTCGGGTTATAAAAAAGAATGCCAGGAGCCTTCTTACTTAAACTTTTTTAGCAAATTGCACATCCAGAGTGATCGTGACGTCATCACCGACCAAAACTCCGCCAGCTTCTAAGGCTGCGTTCCATGTTAAGCCAAAGTCTTTACGTTTGATTTTCGTTGTCGCCGAAACACCGATTTTCAAGTTGCCGTAAGGGTCTTTCAGCTCGGCCGTAGGGCCTTCGACGGCAAAAACGACTTCTTTGCTAACGTCTTTGATCTTTAAAAGACCCGTGACTTTTAAGTCATCGCCATCTGCTTCCACTTTGGTCGATTTAAAAGACAAGGTCGGGAACTTTTCCACATCAAAAAAGTCAGCACTTCGTAAGTGACCATCGCGCTGGGCTTCGCGGGTGTTAATACTTGCAGCATCGATCGAAGCTTCAACAGAAGCTTGCGCTGGGTTTGCAGCATCATATTGTAACGTACCAGAAAGCTTCTCAAAACCGCCGTGCACTTTGGCGATCATCATGTGTTTGATTGAAAAACTTGCGCTTGAATGGGCGGGGTCGATATTCCAGGTAGCCATAACTTCCTCCTGAGATGTGTCATCTCATTGTTCGTTAAATTTCTAATACCAGAATCCCACGAAATCGATTGTTCCAAAAGAGTGCAGTATTGCAAAACATTGTTGCATATATGTACCCATGTCATATCGTTTAAAACCGTTGTCGCTTCGTTTGCATTTCAATACTTTAAAGGAGCAAGGCTTGAATATTGGTACAAACAACAAAACAATGTCCTTTAAGGAGACACCATGAAAATACTTTTACTAACGACCCTGATGATCTGCACCAGTGTCTTGGCTTTTGCCGGACCGATTCAAGAAAAGAACAAAAAGAATGTGCGCGAATTTTACGAAATGGCATTCAATCAGCATAAACCCACAGAAGCTGCGAAAAAATACTTTGGGGATAAATACATTCAACACAATCCCTATGTGGTCAACGGAGCGGAAGCTTTTTACACTTATTTTGAAGGTCACTTTAAGAAAAATCCTGAATCCCATGTCGAAATCAAACGTGTTCTGGCTGACGGGGATCTGGTGATGTTGCACCTGCATTCAAAAGAAAACAAAGCGGATTTGGGGCGTGCGGTTGTCGATATTTTTAGATTAGAAAACGGCAAGATTGTGGAGCACTGGGATGTGGTTCAAGAAGTTCCTGAAAAAACGGCTAGCGGCAATAGCATGTTCTAAATGAAAAAAGGGAGCTGTGTTTTGCCACAGGCTCCCTTTTTGTTTAAATCTTTGCGTAAGATCTTAGCGTAATGATTTTAAATAGCCAACGATGTCGATATCCGCTGGCGCTTCAATGCCTGCGCCTGGTTTAGGACCAGTTAAGTCTGACAGTGAGTAATCCATCCGCGCATCGTAACGACGTTCAGATTGGTAACGCAACCAACGTTCCGCCTCATACCAAGCGTTTTTATTTGCATCGTCTGTGCAACCATTGAGCTCTTCAGGTAAGCGGGCCCCCCAACGTTTTTCCACACAGTGGTAAGGGTCAAAGCTCATGTTAAATAAACGCTGACGGCCGGCTTCCAGGTTCATAGTCACAGTTTTGCCGTTTGTTGTGGTGTAAGAAAATTGGCATTCTTGCGCTTTTTGCGAATAAACCGCCAAAAGATCTGCCGCTAAATTTCCGCCCGCATAGTTAATGCCCGGATCGCGTTTGTTGTAACGTTCAATATTGTTTTTCGTTTGCGCCAAAAGATCGATGAAAGACACTTTTAAACGCGCGTCCCGTGATGGCGTGGAATAGCTTTCCCATTCGCCATCAGTTCCATAGATATTCAGTGGCAACTTCGCAGGGTGCGGTTTTAAATAGATGCCTTTGCTGCGTGATTCATCGACAGCGGCCACACGGTCCTTCAGGCTGACGCAAATGTCTTCTGTCAATTGCGCGATATCAACTAAAGGATCAATACGCATGTCACCCGTAGAAAGTTTCATGCGTGTGTATTCGTAAAAATTCACTGACTGTTCGTTGATGATGAACTTGCCTTTGTTCCAAACTCCGCCAGGATCAGGTTGCGTTCCATAGAACTGCTCTGTGCTATATCCCGGAAGTTGGCTGTTTGGCGTCCCCACGATTTTTCCACCGACGTAAACGCCATTCGAATCTTGGGTTGCGCCCACAACTGTTAATGGGCGGAAGTTTTTAAAGCCCGCACCTTGACCCGGATTGCTGCGCACGAATTTTGGCGTGAACATACCCATCGTCAAAGAGTTGTCAGGATGTGCATCGATGTAAAATACGCGCCCATCATCAGTTACTTTGTAAACAATCGCCACGTGCCCGTTTGGATCATAGATCACGGTGCCCGGGCGGATGCCCGTGCGATCTAGTTTTGCCGGATAGAAGTCTGAAAACAGCTCTGCATCGTTGCCCGGCATACGGTAAGTGGCAGAGTAAGTTAACGACGGAATCGTTTCATTTAAAATTTCCAAGGCATTTGGGAAGGAGGATTTCATGAAGTTTGATTTAGCTAAAACATCATAGCGTTTTGCGACGATATTCCCCGCTGAATTGTAACGAACATCTTTGTTGAATAAGCCCGAAGTTTCGCGCGCTTTGACTTCGCTGACGATAGACATCGGCAGACCGTTTTTCCAAGCAAAGTATGAACGCAAATAGTATGGAAGATCCGCGCAGTCAGAGTAGTATTTTAAACCCGCCGGATCTGAGTTGATATATGGGTTCGCAACACTTTTAAGGCAGCTATCGACTTTGCCACAGTTGCGTTTTTCAACGGCCTGGCCAAGGCTTGCGACAAACTCGCCGAATTGGCGTTCATGGCGCTCGGTCCATGCCGGCTGTGTGATTTTCCATTGAGTTGAAGTCTGAGCTTGGGTCGAAAGTGAACCCAGAACGACGAAGAGAGTCGTCATCAAAAAGCGCATAGTAATCTCCCTGTTTTATTAATAAATCCCCCTCTAGATACCCACGAATGCCGCAATTCTCAACACTGTGCAGCACTTCGGGTAAA
>CAMLMF010000177.1 GCA_946480995.1 uncultured Bdellovibrio sp.
ACTATACGATTAAGTACGTCACTGATTCTAAGATCGCTGAAACGATCTCAGCTCAGTTTCCCGATGTGCAACCGATTCACGTGGCTTGCTTGATTGATAAGGCTTTGCACTGCCCCGATGATTTCTTTATTGATAACGGTGTCGACTTCCGCCCAATCTTAAGTCAGTTGGTTTCCAGTGAGCTGGACGTTGATCGCATGGATTACTTAGAGCGTGACAGCTATTTCTGCGGAACGAATTACGGTAAGATTGATTTAGCGTGGTTGATTCAGAATTTAACTTTCTATCGCCGTGAAAACAAAATGTACTTGGCCTTGAATCGCCGCGCTTTGTATTCTTTCGACGATTTTTTGATTTCCCGTCATCACATGCATTTAATGGTGTATTGCCATCACAAGAGCATCATCTATGAAGAGATGCTAAATCGTTATCTGACTTCCCCTGACTGTACTTTCGTGTTGCCAGGCGATATCAACGAATACACGCATTATAATGACTATCGCTTGCACGAGCACTTAACCAACGCAAAGAATCCGTGGGCGCAAAGAATCGCGCAACGTAAGCCGTTTAAAGTTTTAATCGAGCAGCATAATACGGCAGAGTCAGAAAAGCCGGAGTTAATTAAAAAAGCCATTGAAGCGCAAGGCATAGAAGTGATTCGCACCAGCTCAAAAGCGCGCTTATCGAAATATCACACAGCCTCACCAGAAGAGCGTGCCTTACAGATTTACGTCGTGGACCAGTACGATCGTTGGGCGCAACCAGCACCGATCAATCAAACGACTGAGATCTTTCAGCGTTATGAAGGTGCACGTATTATTGATCGACTTTATGTTGCTCCAGAAAATATGGAGACAGCAGATGCCATTGTTAAGGGTTTAAAGCTCCCATAAGGGAGCTTTTTGCTTAAGACAGCGAGATCACCTGGCCGTTAACGGCGGCGCCGTACTGACTGACCAGGTAAGTGATCGTGTTCGTCACTTTGTCTGGTTCGGTGATTCTTAAGTGCGGTTCTTTTTCTTTAATTTTCTCGACAGCTTCCTTGATCGATTTCGCCTCAGGGAATTGCGCTAAAATAAATTCTTCCGTTAAACCCAGCTTTAAAACATTCACGGTGATGTTATGTTCAGCCACCTGCTTCGCCAAAGACTGAGCAAACGGAACTAAAGCTCCGCGCGCCGCTGCCAAAATAGGGTCTGGGTAAATTTCGTTCAAAAGATAAAGGACACGGCCACGTTTGCGGTTTTTAAGAAAATTTAAAACCGCGTGCGTGATCATCACCGAGCTTTTGAAATTCATTTGGATTTCGTCGTCGAGGTAATTTAAATCCTCACCGATTTTATAACGATTGGGCTTATTATAAGTTTGCGCGTCGATAAAAAGATCCACACTGCCAAACGAGTGAGCCGCAGTTCCCACTGCATCTTTGATATCATTCACCGTTTTCATCGGTGACTTGATACCGATCGCGCGACCAAATTTTGGATTGATTTCGCGCGCATCATTGATTTGATTACAGAAGCGTTGGCTGGCAGCATTGTCGAAATCTAGCAGCACACAGTCTGAACCTAATTGCGTAAGTCCCATCATCAAGCTTTGCACCGTCGTAGAAAAAGGTCCGACGATCAATGTTGTTCTTTCACGCAAATTAAAGGCGTTTTCTGATGACACTAAATTTCCCTTCTTTCAAAGCCGTACTTAGACGCGTTCGATGATGACGGCGATACCTTGTCCGCCACCGATACATGCAGACCCCAGGGCATACTTCGCATTTCTGCGATGAAGCTCATACACCAAGTGATTCATGATACGTGTGCCGGAAGCTCCCAAGGGATGGCCGACAGCGATCGCGCCGCCGTTCACATTGGTTTTTGCTGGATCTAGCTTTAATTCTTTTTCAACAGCAAGGTACTGAGCTGCAAACGCTTCGTTCACTTCGACTAAGTCCATTTGCTCCAAAGTTAAACCCGCTTTTTGCAAAGCCATGCGTGCCGCACCTGCAGGACCAATTCCCATGATGGAAGGATCGCAACCAACCGAGGCGTAACTTACAATGCGAGCCAAAGGTTTTAAACCCAACTCTTTCGCTTTGCTTTCGCCCATTAACAAGGAACAAGCTGCTCCATCAACGATTCCAGAGGCTGAAGCCGCAGTCACTAAGCCGTCTTTTTTGAAAAGAGATTTTAGCGTGGAGATTTTTTCTAACGTAGATTCTGGCTTTGGATGTTCGTCTTTATCAACAACAACGGTGCCTTTACGGCCTTCAACAGTCACCGGCGCGATCTCTTGCGCGAAGACACCTTTATCGAAAGCGGCTTTGAAACGCGTTTGTGATTGGATGGCATACTTATCACTCATCTCGCGCGTGATGCCATATTTTTCTCCAAGGTTTTCTGCTGTGATCGCCATTGGCATTTTTGCGTAAGCATCAAATAGTGCCGATGTCATAAGATCTTCTAGTTCGAAGTTCCCCATGCGCATACCATCAAAGCGCACTTTGCGAGCAACGTAAGGAATCAATGACATTTGCTCAACCCCACCAGCAAGAACGGCTGTGGCTTCCCCACATTGGATCATTTGCAAAGCATTGACCCATGACTGGAATCCACTGCCACACAAGCGATTGACGGCCAGAGCACCGACACCCACAGGCACACCGGTTTTCAAACCAATGTGGCGAGGCAAATAGGCCGCATCGGCACTTGATTGCACGACGTTACCGAAAATAACGTGATCGATTTTTTCAGGAGATAATCCTGCTTGCTCTAAAGTTGCTTTCGCCGCGACAACACCTAGATCTGTTGCTGTCACATCTTTTAGAGATCCACCAAAAGCCCCGAAAGGCGTTCTTTTTCCAGAGATAAAAACTATTTTTTCCATAGATTGAGCGTAGGCCCACGGACGGCGATTATCAATCAATAATCGCCCTTAAGCAGACTAAAAATATAGAGTGAAAACTACCAAGACCAAGCCAACGCGACCATGGATAAATCTTGCTCGCGATTGGCGGTATGACTTACGACAAGATCTTTGTCGCTGAATACTTTGTCTTTAAAGAAAACTCCAGAGGCCGCCGCCTTAGCATCGTAAAGGACAGAAGCATTTAGCCATCCAGTATATTCAAGTTTTGCCAAGGCTTGGAAAGCCTCGACTCGGAAAGAAAACTTATGGCTGACACCGTGATCGGAATTTGCAGGAACAACGACATCAGTTTTCAGTTTTTCCTGAGCATTCTCTGCCATACGCCCTAAGCTTGAGGATTTGATAGCGGCCGAGTTGAACCACAAAGAAAAACCGCGGTCTGCAATACGAGTTAAAACCGTGCTTTGGCTTTCGCCCTCTTTAAAGTCTAAAGGAATCACCTTGGCCACGTCAGCCTGAGTGATCGTTGGAGTCACATTATCCACGGGAATAATCAGGCGCTTAAGCAACGGTTTTGGTGGCGCTTTCGCGGCCTTCACAACCTTGGCTAGGCAGGGGTGGGAACTCATCAATAAAAAGAGGAAACAAATAACTCTCTTCATACCCTTACTCCTATACAAAGATCATTCCAAACAAAGGGCACCAGGTCCTCGTAAAATGGATTTCAGGGTCAAAATACAGCAATCCAGGAAACATCTGTCGAAGAAGACTCCAGGTGTGCAGGGATTGGCATTCTTTGGGTTCAGAGTCTCAAACCGAGACAACCCTAGCACTGTCCTTGCAAAGCCTTTCTGCGACGAAGTTTATCGCCGAAACTGTTTATTAAGAGTTGTGTAATTCTAAGGCTTTAGGTTTACACCGCTTGGGACTTCGGTGACTGAGCGCGAACAATTTACTGGCCTTGGCCAAAAGTTAAACAATGGAGTCTCTATGAAGCTCAAGAACGTGAAAACATGTGCAATGATCCTGGTCCTTTCCGCGACCTTCGTATTGCCGCATCCTCAGGCCATGGCCCAACATAGAAGTTCGCCAGTTTTTCCGTTGGATTTATTTCCTGACGATGACAAAAGTGACACCGGTTTAGCGCCAACAAGTCCCACGATTCCAACAACGAATCCATCAAATCCACGTCCGAATAACTCGAACAATAACAACTCGACAAAAAATAACAATAACACCTCAACAACTCGTCCGCAAAACAACGCGGCTGGTTCTATGGATGTGGCCAAGGTAAAAGAGACTTATTCTTGTCCCCTTTTCGACAACCGCCCGCACCAAGAGCTGATCGATTCTATTGATGCTTTAAATAAAGTCGTGAAGGTAATTCCAGAGTGTACGGGAACTCCATCAGCAAAAAGCATCGAAGAAAACGGCAAGGCGATCAAAGACAATATCGCCACTTTACAAAATATCATGATGGCTACAGATCCAGCGTTGGTAAGCACAGGGCAAATTGATACCTCAATCACAGCTGCAATTTCGGCATTTGGGAACTTGGGCGACATCTTTAACAACAACAGCTTCTTAAATTCCAAGTGTGGTCGCGAAACGATGACTTCAGGTAAAGTCGCTTTGGCTTTAAACGACGTGGTCAACGGTTTAGCACCTTACGCTTTATTTGCTGTTTCGATGAATGCCGCTCTGACACCCGCTTTGCCATTTGTTATCGGTGGTGCGATTGCGACAAGCAGCATTTCTGCGATTTCAAAAATGATCGATAACAACACATTGAAAATGCAAAACCCAGAGCATCGCAAAGCGATTCTGCAAAACACTTGTCAATACACGAAAGTTGCAAAAAAAGTGCGCTTTATGCAGCTTGCGCAAAGTGGAAAAATTGAAAAGATCACGCAAGAGCTAGAAAAAAGTGTCGACCTTTACAACGCAAAGTTTGCGAATCCTTCACAGGAGTTAACGGCTCTTCTGAAGTACAAAAATTCGGTGGATAAAAACATCAGATCCATGGAAGAACAGTTAACAAATGACCAAGCCGATCTTGCAACCATCGAAACACAGTTTGAGCAAAATGCTGATGACATGATGGTTTGTGTTCTAGCACAAGAGTTAGCAAATGCGGCTCAAGATGGAAAAGCCTTTCCGGCATCAGCATTTGTAAATCTTGAAGCGGCCACAGCCAAAGCAACAACCGCCCAAAAAATGCAAGTGACTGCGATGAGACGTATGCACACAAATGCCGTCAAAGGCATTGCACAAATAGCTCCTGAAGCTTACAAAGGCGGACAAGTTTTAAAAGACTGTGCCCAAGCAGGTCGCTCATGGTTAGCGAGTGTACGCCAAGCAGTTAATACGACTTCAAACGTTTTAGCTTCGACAAAAAATGCGATGGAAACTGAGTTAAATAAAAACACAGAATACCGTCACTGGAAAACCCAAGCTGATAAAATCAAGCTGGAAAAGTTAACTATCAAACGAGTTGAAAAAGCGATGCAAGAGCTTGCTAAAGACAACTCCATCATCGACCGTTCTGAATTGGCGCAGCGAATGGTGTTATTAAAATCAGGCTTGTTCGGCTCATCAACATCAGTATCGTTTGGTGCTCCTCCGGTGCAAGCGTGGATCAACCATACCAAATCAATGCATGATCAAGCTGTTGCTGGCTTTACAGCAAGCATGAAGCAGTTGCGCCTAGGCGCTCTAAGCCTAACACCGACAGGTCGTGCACAAATCGCCAAGTATGGATATGCAGATACTAAACAGCAAATCGAGAATTTAAAGACAGCTCAAGCATTAGAAAGTTTAAATCTGCAAGAGTTGCCTTTGGGTTCACGTGAACATGAATTGGCCTGCCAGCAACTTGAAACAACATGGTTGGATTGGAGTGCTGCGATTGATCACTTAGGTGCGATTCAATTCTTCTGTGACATGATCGATCCGGTTCTTGACAATAAAATGGATACAAATCTGATCATGTCTTGCCGTGGTTTCTCACAACTTAATGGCACCACTTACATAAAATCTTTGGTTATCGATGCTAAAGAAACT
>CAMLMF010000178.1 GCA_946480995.1 uncultured Bdellovibrio sp.
AGCAAGTTGCGTATCTTTCGCAAAAGCAAAACCAGAAACAACTCAAAAACAAGGCTTCAGAAAGCCCGCGAACGTTGAGTGCCCGGCTAGTTACCAAGATGACAACTATGAAGAAAAAGTAGAGACCGCTATCAAAGCAACTAAAACTTGCTATGATGCTAAGGCCTTAGCATCTGCGTGTGCGATGGGAACATCTATGGACGTGCATATTGTTCGTCATGCTGACGAAAAATGCTCAGAAAGATTCTTCAAAAAACTTTCTAAAGCGGACAAAGCCATGTACGACAAGTTACAAAAAAAGTGCTACGAAAAATACGGAAAAATGGAGGGCACAATGTATAAATCCGCAAATGCCTTCTGCAATTTAGGAGTCACGGAACTGTTCGACGACCTCTTCACTCCAGCTGAATAAGCGTACGAATATAATTTAAAAAATCAAAAGCATCGATCCCAAAAAATCGATGCTTTTTTTATTTAAAATCCCTCGGGCGCGTCTATTTTCGCACCCAAATTCTTTTCTCGACTTGTCCATTCAGCCAGGTCTCTTCGACGAGTTGACCCTGGTTATTAAAGTAATAGCGGATCAGAGCATTTTCGCCCTGGGCGCTCACCGCCAACTCAAGAACCCCTTTGGTGCAAAGGCCTTGGTAATTCAAAGGTCCCTCGGTATGGGCGACTCCATCAATCTGCAGCTCATGGGCGCCCTCTCCAAGGACGACCTTGTAACTGCTAGAAGTTCTGGTTTCGCTGATCATCTGTTGGCGATTTTCCGAAGTATACGAACCAGCAAGGACGGGACACTCTGTCACTGAAAAGACTTTCGCGTCACCACCGCCAGAACCAATATCCCCTAAAGGAGCACAGGCTGCTAAGTGAAGACCTAAAACTAAGAGTGAAATTTTAATTGCTGCTTTCATGGCATTTCCTTTGTTTGTGTTGTGGCGCCAAGATAGCGCGAAATAACGCCTGGCGTAATATTAACGTTATAAATTATGACCGTTTTGTGTTATAATTAATAACGAATGGCTAATATCAGTATTTTCAAATACTTAGACTATAAATCCTGGCTCGCTGAGTGGCTTAAAGAGCAAGGGCACGGCTCTGTCTCGCGCTTAGCTGCAGCGATTGAATGCCAAAGATCCTACGTTTCCCAGGTGATCAACTCCCACGTGCACCTGACCCTGGATCAGGCTTTTAAAGTGGGAACTTTCGCGCTCGGCTCTGCTTTAGAACGAAAATACTTTAGCACCCTCGTCGAAGCGGGACGCGCCGGGGATCCAGAGTACAAAGCCTCTTTAGAAAAAGAACTGGCGGCATTAAGGTCTGAGGCCACGCGACTTGAGAAAATCGTCGGGCGCGACAAAGAACTACAGGCAGAGTCTGCAGCCCTTTACTATTCGGCTTGGTATTTTTCAGCAATCCATATCGCCACAAGCCTAGAACCCGCACTTAGTGAAGAGGCCATCGCACAAGGTTTGAATTTAGATTTAGGCTTAGTGAAAGAGACTTTACAGAAACTAGAGCACTACAAATTAGTCGAATACAAAAATAAATATTTCCGCTTTAAATCCGGCGGGCACCATCTGACGGCGGAGTCGCCCTTCTTAGCCCACTTCCATCAAATGTGGCGGCAGCGTTCTGTAGAAAACTTTTCGGCCAGCCAAAACAAGGACGGAGTTCGTTATACCTTGGTGCAAACCATTTCAAAAAAAGACTATGGCGAATTTCAAGAGGAGCTGCGCCAATTGATCCAAAAATTCGAACGCCTTGCTGCCCCGTCGCAACCCGAGGTTATGATCAACCTGAATTTGGATTTTGCCAAAGCGCTGAAATCTTAAGGTGTGAGCGTCGCACGCACAGATTCTTGCGCCGATCCGCGATTGAAATCGAATTTGAAATCAAAATGACCGTGCGAGTTTTTTTGTACCGACAGCACCATCACTGGGGACCTAACAAAAATATTTTCGCCCGAAATCCAGCCCACAATAAAGCTGCCGAAGTCATTTTTCATTTGCAATAAATTGCCAGAAACAATTTCCACGACATCTTCCATGTCTCGGCCTTCGCTGTGACCAAAGATCTTTCCGTCTGGCAGCTGGCAAGTGATCGCAAAAGAAATGGCGATTTTATTTTGCCCCAAGGTTTTAGTCTGCACTGCAACCGTCATTTCTCCTGCAACATTTTTGCAAACTTGCTCTATCCCCGCGTCGGTGCGCAGGACATCGCCCTGGGTTTTAAGATTCAGTTCGTGGGTCGCCGCCGCCGTGAAATGCTTTGGGAAGTCCGCTTTTTTCAAAAAGTTTTTCTGGTTGGCTTCAGTCAACTTGGCAAAAAGGTCGTTGGTCAATTGATAATCTGAATCATCGATGCTCGCATCAAAGGCACGGCTCAGGCCCAAAAGCTCATGCACAAGCAAAGCTCTTTTTTGCGCAAAATCAGACTCGTTCCAACGTGTTTCATTGATAAGAATAAAGAACACATCAAAGTCATTGATCGCGGCTTTTTCTTTGCCATCCAAAAAAAGTTTTTTATCGGTAAACTGAAAAGCTTTGTCTTTGCTGATAATGGCAAAAGATTTTTTAGCTAACTCTAAGCGAGGATCAACAATCCCTTGCGCTGCAAAGTCGGCAAAAACCTGCTGGGCAAGGTAAGAAAACTCTGCCTCGGACTCGTTGCCGCCCCCACTAGTGCCCGGCCCCTGAACAACCAGCGCCTGGCCTTTCAAAGTCTGCAACCCCAAAGGACGACCCGCCTTAAGATCGCGAAGAATATTCTTCCACTCAGCCTGACTCAATTGACGAGAATCCGTCGCCCCCGGCATAACAACAGCCTTAGGCAAGCCTTGCGCCCCAGCCAAATGTGACGCAAAAAGGGAGACCAATAATGTCATTGTCCAAAGCTTATACATTCAAAATCCACTTCGTTGATTTAAGCAAGTAAGCCCATAGACTTTTCAATATACGTACCAACGAACACTCAATATTGGGCTAAGGTCTATTCCCTTCCGCAAACCCAACCGCTAATATAAAAGAGAATAAACAAAGGACATTTATGATCAGCACACTCTTCATTTTGACCATGGGACTATTCTCGAACGCCAATGACTTTAACTGCGTGTACACGGTTTCTTACCAACCACTTTCAAGCAACCCAAAATACATTGAAGAAGTCCGCGATGCCAATTTAAGATCAATAAAATCTTGTGAACATAAAAATCCTTGTACACGCGAAAATAATATTCGCATCACCTACGAACACTCTGATGTAAAAAACATTTCACGCAAAATCGAACAAGCAGGAATTTCTCGCGCAGAATGCGCAACCAGAGCCACAAGATCTTGCCGCATAGCCCGCCAAGGCGTTCTAGCCTCAAAAACTGTCGAAGCCACCTACAACGGCGAAGTTCTCTTCAAAAAAATCTGCAAAGAAAATAACGTTATTGAAGACGTAACAACTCCGACAGCATCCCCAACTGAGACCACTCCGGCAACAAAACCCGCAGCAAGCAAAAGCAAAACAACACAATAAAAAACCTAATCCACGTCCACTAAAAAAAATCAAACATTCCCCAACGGCGAAGAAAAACCTTCGCCGCTTTTATTTTTGAACAAGACAAAATTTACCTGCGGCATTAAAGAAAGCAAAGATTTGCGGATTCCAGGGCTTAGCAAAGTTCTGACCGAAGCGTCGGCCGTAAACACATGGAACAACTAAGGGCGTTTTTTATTTTGGCTTTCTTAAAGCTGTGGTCGTAGGTCGGCCTTTGCGGGCGCATGGATGCGCGAACCGACGGCAAAGCCGGCGGCCGCAATGAAGCACGATGCTGTGCCGACCGAAGCGCCAGAGCTTTAAGAAAGCCAAAATAAAAAAAGCCCGGGTTTTCCCCGGGCTTTCAACAACAACGAACATGGCGACTTATTTAGCGTTGGCCTGCTTCGGCACCGCCAGGGATTTCCCCTCTTGGAGCTGAATCAGATCCAGAAGAACACTCTCAGCTTCCTGGATGTCAGGGCGCTTAAGATATTCTTCATTCTTTTTCGCTTTACTAGCCGTTTTCTTTGATTTCTCTTTTTTCTCTTTTTCGTTTTTATCTTTTAGCACTTCGCTCACACGGATCACTTTGCCGCGGGCTTTGGCTTTATTTAATTCATCGACGATCTTTTTGAACTCATCGTTTTTCGCAACACGCTCTGAAGATCTATCTTTTAGAGTTTTCATCCATTCAGGTTTCAACTCTTTCCACGCGCCCGTGCCTTCTTTGACGTAAGCATCCGGAGAAATAAACGCGTCGATCGTTTTCGGCGGCAATGAATAATCCATCGATTTTTCACCGATGTCGTCAGTGCTGTAAGGACCTGGCAAAACTAGGTCTGCGTCCACACCACGATGTTGCGTTGATTTACCAGATGGCACGAAGAACATACCGACAGTTACTTTGATCGCGCCTAAGTTATTTGGAATCGGCAATACGGATTGCACGCTGCCTTTACCATAGGTGTGGTCACCACCAACGATCACCGCACGTTTATAGTCTTGCAAAGTCCCAGACACGATTTCTGAAGCCGAGGCAGAGATACGGCTGGTTAATACAACCAGCGGTCCCGCCCAGTCCACTGTTGGATCTGTGTCTGCAAGAGCTGACTCCGCACGGCCTTCGTTTTTCGAAGACTGTTTTACGACGTTACCTGTTTTAAAGAAAAGACCTGCAATTTTAACCGCGTCCTCTAAAGATCCGCCCCCGTTCATGGAAAGATCCAGAACCAGACCGTCGGCTTTTTTATCGTTGGCTTCTTTAACTAATTTTTTCATGTCCGCTGCAGAAGATCTGCCGCCACGACGAGAATCCGCATAGAAAGATGGGAAGTTGATAATCCCGATTTTTTTCTTCTGACCGTCGACTTCTTTATCGATGAAGTTGATGGACGCTGCTTCGTCTTCAAGATTTACTTTTTCACGAGTTAATGTGACATCAAAGCGTTTTTTACCATCGCCTGACTTACGCAAAATCGTCAAACGCACTTTTGTGCCTTTGTTACCGCGGATCTTTTTAACAACTTCTTTTAGATCCATGTCGATCACGTTATCCATCGGACCTTTTTCTTGGCCGACAGCAACGATTTTATCTTGAGGTTCAATCAAACCCGATTTCGCAGCAGCTCCCCCTGGTACAAGCTGTTCAACCACTGTGAAGCCATCTTGCGAGGAAAGTGTTGCGCCAATACCTTCAAGAGACAAACGCATTTGAATTTCAAAATCTTCTAAAACATCACGCGAAAAGAAACTTGAGTGCGGATCTAAAGCACGCGCAAAAGAATCTAAATATCCAGAAAACAAATCGTCTTGTGTTGTCTCTGCTGTACGTTTAGCGGCGCGCTCGTAATTTTTCACTACGTTCTTTTTCGCTTCATCCATTTTCATATCTGTCGCCAAATAATTGCCGATTTGGAATTGGATGTATTTTTTTAGGTATTCATTGGCTTCGGCGGTGTCCTTAGGCCATTCCTTTTTTTCCGGGTCGAAAACGAATTCCGTTTTTTCATCGAACTTAAAATCTTTACCTAAGTATTTTTTAACGAATTCAGCGCGATCGTTCACACGATCAACCACGATTTTTTGCGATTGATCTAAGAACGCACAGTCGCGATTTTTCGTTTTTTCGAAAACATTGCCTGCTAATTTTTTGATTTGTTCAACGTCTGCTGAAGTCAGATAAATTTTTGAAGGATCTAAACGCTTCAGATATTGCTCGATCACTCGTGTTTGCAATTCTGCATCACGGTTTGTGTACTTCACGTGATTAGCCAAGAAACCTTGTTCAATCACTGTTAAGTAACGACACTCCAAACCTTCTTTGAGCTGTGCAGTGGCCAATGAACTGACTGCCAATGAACCCGCAATAAT
>CAMLMF010000179.1 GCA_946480995.1 uncultured Bdellovibrio sp.
TGGTGACTGTGGCCCAAGATAAATCAGTCATTGAAGGAAACGGAGAAACGTGGGCACCGAAATTTGAGAACTCTTTAAACAACCCTTGTTTTTGTGCTTGTTGAAAAGCGTAATAACTAAAGCCGTCGACAGCTAAAATGATCGTCTGCACTTGCTGTTGGCTGGATGTAGCTTTGGCGGAAGACTTCCATGGCATTTCGATAGCGCGAGCAGGCGAAGCGGCGCTTAAAGACAAGACACTGGCAAGAATGCTCATTGTCAGTAAGTGGTTGTATTTGTTCAGGCGCTTCAGAGGTACCTCCGCGAGTGCAAAAAATGTCTCAAAAAGATAAGAGGCAAGTAAAATGCCAGGGAAACTGCGGTCTTATTATATATGCGCCGCCTGGGCCGACGGCGGAGCTGGCAAAGTGTCTCACCCTGAGACTGGTGACATTTATTTGAGATGTCTGTCTAAAACTTGCACTGCTTGCCAAGGCCGCAGGGCTGGGATATTTTTGCAGTTCGGGTGGGGAATCATGACACTGACTATTAAGTTAATTTTGACAGTCGCTTGCGTGGGCTTGTGGCTTTTGACGCAAAAACTTTTGGGGCAACGGAAAGTCCTGTTCAAAGATCGTATCAGCGACTTTATTTTGCAGTGGACTGAGCCGCAAAATGCATACTTGCACAAAGCTCCACGAGTGGCTAATGCCCTGTTGATTTCTAGTTCCCTGGTCATTGATGCTTTGGGAATTTTTATTATCGCGCAGACTCTGTGGGGCGAAAGTGTGCGCCCTTTGTTGGCGTTGTTGGTGCTTTTTACTTTGCGACAAATCAATCAGGCGATCACGATGCTGCCGACTCCGCCGGGAATGATTTGGCGAGATCCCGGTGTTCCTTCGCTTTTTGTGACCTACGGTGTTTCTAACGATTTATTTTTTTCTGGGCACACGGCCTTAGCGGTCTTGGGGGCTTTGGAACTGGCGCAGTTGGGCGGGCCTTTGTTTATGACCTTGGCTGTTGCCGTGGTTGTTTTTGAAGTTCTTGTCGTCCTTTTATTGCGAGCGCATTGGACGATGGATGTCTTTGCTGGGGCTGTGACGGCGGCCTGGGTTTATGATCTTGTGGGTCGCTTTGCACCTTCGGTTGATGGGTGGATCGCGCAATTTTAAGTTGCTCTGGGTGTCGTTAGAAAGTTATGAACTTGCGTCAGGACCCAGTGCGGGTCTTCTAATGTTAAATCGTGACCGGCTTCCGGGTGTTTGACTAAAGGGATATTCCAATTCTTCGCAATTTTATGTGAACAATCGGGGTGAACCACACGGTCTTTCCCCGAGGCCAAGACTAAGACGGGGGCCGGTGGATTTCGGCGTTGCGATACTTGCGCAGCTACAAACATTTGCCACAGGAAATTAATCGGCTTAACCGGATGCACATGAACCCTCGGTCCCCACGCTGAAGCGACCTCTTGCACGCGCGCGGCGGGCAGAGCCGCTGTGGTTAAACGAATGATGATCTCTTCACGGCGAAGCATATCTTTTTGCATCACAGATTGAAAAATATTTTTTAAGGACAGGGGTTGCAGGCGCTTGTAAATCGGCGAGTTGTTTAAGCTGCAGTTTATTAAAATTACTGCTTCGACTTCGTCGGGATGGCGATGGGCCCACTCGAGGGCCAACATCCCACCTAAGGAAAATCCTAAAAGAATCTTTTTGCCTGACAATGGAGCTTGTTCGCGCAGAGCTTGAATGTTTTTCTTTAAACTTAAAGGGGTGGTGTGCTGGAAGTGGCGACCGTTACCCAGAATGTCTGCCGTGTGGAATTGGTCCGCCGGGAACTGCGCCTGCAACTGGGGTAAAAAATCACCCCAGTGGAAAGCCTCGCTCATAATTCCGCGAACCAACACCCACTGCTTGGACATGGGTTAGTGTTTCCCTGAATCCGCAGCCTGCACCATTAATTCCGCTACTTGTTGCGAGAACTTCACAGGATCTGGGATGCTTGAGCCCTCATTCAGAAGAGCTTGCGCGTACAGAATTTCAGACCATTTGCTTTGTTGCTCTGTCGTCGCCTTCAGCATTTTTGCAAACAGAGGATGTTTTGGATTGATCTCCATCACACGTTTGGTCGGCATGTTGTACTCTTGACCCATTTGCGCCATCAATTTTTGCATGTGCGCGGAAGGATCTTGCGCCGCTGAAACCAAGCACACCGGTGTTTGCGTCAAGCGGTCCGAAAGGACAACGTCTTTCACTTGGGCTTCCAAAGATTTTTTCATTTGGCTTAGCAGGGGAGCATAAGTTTCTGAAGCTGTTTTAAGCTCTTCTTCTTTTTGCTTTTTCTCTTCTTCCGTATCTAGATTCAAACCCTCTTTGGTGATTGATTGCAATTTTTTGCCTTTGTATTCAGTCAAAGCATTTACAACCCATTCATCCACCGGATCGACAAGCATCAGAACTTCATAGTTCTTTTCTTTAAGTTTTTCCAAGTACGGACTGTTGCTGACCTGGCTGATGGCATCACCAGTGATATAATAAATTTCTTTTTGTGCTTCTGGCATGCGCGCGATGTATTCATCTAGAGTCGTCATTTTGTCTGACATCGTAGAATGGAAAAGCGCAAGGTCTTGCAGCTTTTCTTTGTTGGCGGCATCCCCCGGAATACCTTCTTTCAATGTCGCACCAAATTCGCTCCAGAAATTTTCATAAGCCGTGCGATCTTTGCTTAAAAGGTCTTTCAAACCTGCCAAAATTTTTGTTGTGACATTTTTACGAATCAAAGAAACCTGACGGTCTTGTTGTAAAATTTCACGGGACACGTTCAAAGACAAGTCGCTGCTATCAACCAAGCCTTTGACGAAGCGCAAGTACGACGGCAACAAGTCTTTGCAATCAGCCATGATGAAAACGCGTTTGATGTACAGACTTAGACCGTACTCCGTGTCGCGCATGTTAAAGTTCCAAGGCTTTTTCGAGGGGATGTACAGGATCGAGCTAAACTCCATCGTGCCTTCCGCTTTATAGTGAATCGTTTTTAACGGTTCATTAAAATCTTGAGCAATATGCTGATAGAATTCTTTGTGTTCTTCGGCTGTGACTTCGGATGGATTTTTTAGCCACAAAGCTTTTTGCGAATTAAGAACTTCGTCGTCTTTTTCGCCTTTCATTTTAATCGGGTGGGCGACGAAGTCAGAATATTTTTTGACCAAGGATTTTAAAACCCAAGGGTCGGTGAAGTCTTGAACTTCGTCTTCTTCCTTAAATGTTTTTAAGTGCAATGTGATGGTTGTACCATTGCCAAATGGACGAGGAACGGTGTCGATAGAATAAGTTCCATCACCCGTGGACTCCCACAAAACGCCCTCATTCGTCCCAGCTTTTTGGGTGTGCAAGGTGACTTTGTCTGCGACCATGAACGCTGAATAAAAACCCACGCCGAATTGACCGATCAGTTCTGGCTTGTTTTTCATTTCTTCGTTCATTTGCGCAAAAGCTTTGGCGCCAGATCGAGCGATAGTACCGATAAACTGCACGACCTCTTCCTGGTCCATGCCGATCCCGTTATCGATAATTTTTAAAGTCTTATCTTGAGCATTGCCTTCCAGGCGAATCGTGGGTTCCCAGTTTGCGGGTAACAAAGAAGCGTGTGTTAAGGATTGAAATTTAAGTTTATCGATGGCGTCAGAAGCATTTGAAACCAATTCGCGCAAAAAGATTTCTTTGTGCGAATAAAGAGAATGAATGACGATATCCAAAAGTTGCTTAATTTCAGCATTAAAGCTTTGCACTTGCTTGGCCACAGTGTCCTCCGAAAAGACCTCGAAATGAGGGATTTAAATTGGTCCCTACAATCTGAGGTTCCGGGGCCTTTTGGCAAGGTCCATAGGCAAAAAAATGTCTTTGGCTCAACGTGGCGAAGAGGCGTTTTTTGGTGTTAAGCGACTTTAAGAGCTTTCTTAGGCGAAAGTTGAGCGGGTTCGCTCGTGTAGGGCACTTCGATGTACAGGGAGGTCCCTTGGCCAAGCTTTGATTCAACCCATACTTTCCCAAGAAGAGCTTCGGCGGCGACACGGATCGCATCCATTCCCACACCTCGGCCCGAGATCTCGGTGACCTGTTCTTTGGTTGAAAACTGACTGTCAAAAATATGCTGAATGACTTCTGCATCCGTTTTACGAGAAGTGTCGATGCCTTTTTGCGAAAGTTTACTGCGAATTTTTGCCGGATCAACACCGCCGCCGTCGTCCTTGATCAAGATTTGCAGCGTCGGAATCAAACTTTGGTTTAAGATCTTGCAGCTGACTTCGACATGCCCCTCTGCGGACTTGCCGTTGTTCACGCGCGTGCTAGGGGCTTCAATCCCGTGGTCGACGGCATTTCGGAAGGCATGCACCAAGGTTGAAAACAGAGTGCTGTAAACTTCTGGCATCACCATCAGATCACCGTTGTTGATTTTTAAAGGGGCGACAGATTTATCTACTTTTTCAGCCAAGCGTAACATCACATCACTATACGGCTCTAAAAAGTTTTGTACTGGTTCCATAACCAATTCTGTTAACAGATCTTGCGCCACTGGGGCGCCACCTGGCAACGAGCGGATTTGGCTTGCGACCTCTTGAACTTTGCTCAGGCCGATCTCGATTTGCCGCTCAGGTGACAAGATTGACGAACCTAAGATATCACGGGTTTCATTTAAAAAACCTGCGAAGGACTCTTTAATTCGCACTGATTTTTCTTTTAATAATACCAGCTTTTCGGATTCAGGCGATTCGTTGAACGCCGCCAACAGAGTTTCCCCTTCGTGGCAGGCATCAGCGACTTGTTTGATTGAAAATAAAGCGGCACCACCTTTTAGGGTGTGCAGGTGACGGAATAAAGATTCACCATCAAACTGAGCTGCGGGTTTTGCTGCTTCGGCTTGAATGGCCGTAACCATATTTTGCGCTTCTTGAATGAAGCGACTGATTTCACGTTTGCTCTTGATCATATTGATGATCAGCTTGGCGTGTTCTTTTTCGTTTTCAGCTTGGGTCTGTGCTTCCACTAAGGAAGTGATATCTGAAGCTACAACCACAATCCCTTCGATGGCACCGTCGTTGGAACGAAGCGGGTGGTACTCTAAGGAAATATAGCGATCCAAAGAATGCGGGAAGCTGGTCGGTCCTAACGGGGAAAGATCCTCAAAGGGTAACATCTCCATAAAGACTGTTTGCATCCACTTTTTAAAGCCTTCGACTTTATTTTCTGGCAATTTCAAGACATCCCAAATGTTTTTTCCATCGGGACGGCATTCCACTGTTTGTAAGCACGCTTTTGAAGACACATCTAAAACTTGGCCGGTGGAATTAAAAATAAAGAAGCCTTGGCCCAAACTGTCAAGCAGGGCAGACATAGTTTGATTTAAGCGGGAAAGTTCAAGCGTGCGAACCTTGACCATCTCTTCTAAGTTTTTACTGTAATCTTCAAGTTTTACTTTGGCTTCTTCTAAGGCCTTGATCACATCTTCTTTTTGTTCAAGTTCCGCGCGATACTTTTTTTGCAGACGCTCTTCTAAAGTCACATCGCGCACAAAGACAATCCAGTTTTTATCGCCCATCGAATCAAAGATCGGTTGAATGGTGATTTGCACTTTGCCTTCGCCACCTTGTGAGGTCTTAAAAGTCACTTCTTTGTACGGAGTCGCATCACAGATATGAATAAGCCGGTCTAGGGCTTCAATTTTTTCACTGAACTCAAACAATTCACTCAACTTCATGCCGCGAGTGATCTTACGAATCGAAAGACCCGCCACCGTGGCTGCTGTTTCATTGCAATAGACAACCTTTTGATCTGCACCCAGAACAAAAACCGGCTCTAGCAATGTATCAAAGAGTGAGTATTGAATCTTCATTTTACAAAGGTCT
>CAMLMF010000180.1 GCA_946480995.1 uncultured Bdellovibrio sp.
TCGACGCTTTTTCTATCATCGTGATCTATCTTTTGATTGGAACACAAAACAGTGGCGTGGAATCGACAATCCCCACGAAAATGTCTTTACCGACGGCTTCTCACAGCGTCAGCATCGACAAAGAGATTCCAACCCTGACTATTCAAAAAGGGACTTACCGTTTGAATGACGTTGTGGTTTCAGTCAAAGCGTTGACTCAGAAATTGACAGAGCTAAAAGCGACGTTGCCGAAAGACGCCTCTGAGCTTTTAGTTCAAGCCGATCAAGAAATGAAGTTTGAAGATCTCGATCCTTTACTTAAAGCCGGCTCACTATCTGGTTTTGAGAAAATGAAATTTGCGGTGGTACCTGCACAATGAAAAAACTTAACGACATCCTTATTCTAAGCGCCCTGACAACAGTCATCTTGAGTTCTGCTCCGGCATTTGCCGACAAAATGAACGCAAAGACTCAGGATCTCGTTATTAACAAAATGGAGCGCGTTCTTTCTGCGATGGAAAAAACTGATGCTGCTTGGCTGTCAAGCCAACAGCGTCTGGCTGACCTATTGTCTGAAAGAGCTCGCGCCCGCTTTATGTCTGAAGTTGAAGCCAATTGTGATGGCTGCAAAGGTTCTAAAGATGATCGCATGAAAGCGATTAAGATTTACGAATCCCTTCTTAAGGAAGTGAAAGTCAACGAACATGGACCCATCTTGTTCCAGTTGGCGCACTTGTACGAAATGGCTGGCCAAAATGATAAGGCCATTTCTTTATACGAAAGCATCATTAAGGATGCGAAAAAGAAAAGCATTCTTCCTGAAATCGTCACACGCTCTTATGTGGGCTTAGGTGACTTGCAATTCGCTAAGGGTCTTTTTAAAGAGGCGCGCGCGAATTACCAAATTGCTTTAAAAGACAAAAATTTAGAAAATCGTTATTTGACGATTTACAATGTTGCTTGGTGTGAATTTAACACTGACAACTTAAAAGGTGCGATTGCGACGTTGGAAGGTCTTTTAAAAGACCCTACGCAAATCAGCCGTGAAACTGAAGAAGGCAAAAAGTACGATGCTCCTTTCCATACGGACATCTTACGTGACCTTGCTTCTTTCTATACAAAACAAGAAGTCACTGCCAAAGAGATCAACTCTTTTGAGACTTTGACTCCACTTGATAAACGCAAAGACATGATGTTGTTGTTCGCGAAAGAAACTGATCGCGTTGGTCAGAAGAAAGCCGCACAAGAAATCATGAACCGTTACTTAGCAAGCAGCGCGCTTTCAAAAGAGGAGCGTATCGAAGCTTCGATCCAGCTTGCCCAAATCAGCTATGACCGCGGTCAAACGACCGAATCTGTCGCTGAGTTCACGAAAGCAGCCGCGGCTTTGAAAAGCTCTGGCTGTTCGGGTGAGAAGTGTGAAGAGTTACAAAAAACGATGAAACGTTATGTAACAGAACTTCACCGTTCAAAAAAATTAAAACCTGACCAAGATCTTTTAAATGCGTATGTGACTTACACAAACACATTCCCGCAAGATGTGGCGATGACTCAACGTGCAGCGAGTGTTGCGATGGAAATGAACAACTTCCCTATCGCAGTGGCGTTGTATCGCACAGTGAGTGAAAGCCGTCAGTTCTCAAAACAAGAGCGTGAAGAAGCGTTATTAAATGAAATCTCTGCTGCTGAAAAATCAAAAAGCCCTGCTTTGCAAAAAGAGGCTTACACGCATTACTTAAAATATGCTCCTCAGAATACTAAGTCTTTTGAGGTTCGCTACCAATTGGCTTATTTGCTGTATCAAGAAAAGCAGTTTGCAAAAGCGGCCACTGACTTTGAAGAATTGGCTAAAGACAAATCAGGCTCCCCTGAGTTAAGAAAAAAATCTGCAGATCTTTCTTTAGACGCTTTAGTGCACACCAAAGACGCAGAGCTTTTAGAGGCTTTAGCTTGGGATTATTCTGAAATCTTCCCTGGGTCCCGTGCTGAATTTGAAAAAATCGCACGCAAGTCTTTAAACAACCGCGTAGCAGATGTGGCGAACAATCCTAAAGCGAATAAGTCAGATCTGAAAAAGTCTTTAAAGGCTTTAGACAACAGCAAACTTAAGAACGCTTCTGCTGCTGAAAAGATTCTTTTCTTTAACAATCAAAGTGTTCTTGCGAAGTCCTTAGGCGAAGACCAAGTTTACGTAGATTCAATTGCTTCGATGCTGGCGATCCCCGAACTTTCACAAGAAAAGCGTGAATCCTTGCTTGAACAACTCACTGGTTACTATGAAAAGCATTTGGACTTCAAAAATGCCTATGCGACAGCATTGCGTTTAGAAAGCCCTAAGATGTCAGAAAAGGAAAAAGAATTCCGTTTAGGAACTTTAGCCGATCTGGCGGGTCTTGATTCAGCTGCAAAACATTATCAAAAATCTTTGGCAGCCGGCTTACGCGGCGAAAAGTCTTTGTCTGTGCGTTCCCGTTTGGTGGTGATTTCTGCCAATCCAACGAAGGAATTGAAAGTACAAGCTCGTGAATTGAAACAACGTCCTTCTTTATTAAATGAAACGGCTTTGCTGGTTTATGCAAAATCTGGAAGTTCTGAAGAACTTGATGCTGTTTTGAAAATGAAAGAGATGAAAAATCAATCAGCGGTTCTTTTCATCAGAAAGCAAGCTTTCTATGGCAAAGTTCAAAAGGAACACGCGGCGATTGCTAGCCACCAGTTAAATACATCAAAAGATCGCTTTTTACAGAAGAGCATTGCAGAACGTGTGTCCTTGTTAAAAAAGGCGGATAAAGTCTTAGCAGAAAGTCTGTCTTTAAAAGACGTCACGGCGCAAATGATGGCGTTAAGCTTAGTTTCCTCTGAAAATGAGCGCATGGTCCGTGACCTTGCGGGATTGCCATTGCCAGCTGGCTTGTCACCACAAGAACAGACTCAGTATTTGTCATTGTTAAAGGCGCAAACGAAGCCGTTCTTGGTGAAAGCTCGCTTTGCTCAGCAAAAACAGCAAGAGATCTGGAATAAATCCCCTGCTTTAGCGCAAACGATTAAAGACTATCAAATGGCGCGCCCAGAAGTGCGTCAACTGCTGGCACGTGAGTTGACGTTATTGAATCAAATCCCAGGAAAAGGCCCTCTGAAAACATCTTTAGAGAATGCTTTGAATGAGCGCCTTTTTTCGGCAAAGGACTTGATCGCCGCGCGCAATACAGTGGCAGCAGACCCTTCGAATGTACGTGGTCTTGAAAAATTGAAAGTACTTGAAACAAAAATCGGCCATCCTCTTATGCCTGCTTACCTAGAAGCACGTTTAAGCACTCTCCAAGGAGGAAACAGTCTATGAAATCAGTGATTTCTTTGGCGCTAATCTTGCTATTCACCCAGGTGACGTTAGCTAACACGGCGAAAAAAGGGCAAGAGCCCGCAAAACCGTCGGCAGCGAAAAGACAGTTGGGAACGTCGTTTAAGTTTAGCGGTTCCTCTTTAAGAGGTAAGTACCAAAGTTCCATGGGAACTGCGGCGACGGTGGAAAACGATAAACTTTTAGAAGATCTTTTGAAGGGCCGAACTCAATTTGAGGACCGTCAAGCAAAAGAAACTGAACGTAACTAGAGGCAGTGAATATGAACGCAGCGAAACTTCTCATTCTTGAAAACATCCAGGGCCAAAAGGTTCGGACCTTTGCTGTTCAATCTGACTCTTTGAACTTGGTCTATTTAAAGAACAACCGCCGTGTTGAAGCTTTCAGTGACTTAAATGAACTGAACGCGCAAAACGTCGATTACACTTTGTTAAAACAAATCCAGTTGTCACAACTTTCTGAAGAAGGTGTTGAGCTTTCTGGAATGGGACGTCTTCGTCTTTATCCAGCCTCAGGCGTACAAAACAGCCCGACTCATAATTTAGCTGTTGAACAAGACGAAGAAAAACTAAAAACGATCTTGCAGAACACAACTGCAGGACATTTGGTAGCCATTTTTATTCTCTTAGTTGGTTCATGGGTTTACACAAACTACTTTATGAAAACCCAAGAGCAGCCTTTGGTGACGATCGTTCTTCCGCAAGAAGAACCCGTTCAACCAAAACCAGAAGTACGCCCGACCGTAAAAGTTTCTAAAACAAAAATCCAACAGACGAACAAAGTTTATCGTCCGGTTGCTAAAAAAGTTATGTCTCGCCCTTATAAAGTGAACACGACGAAAGCAAAAGACGTGACTCGCGTTGGAGCCTTAGCAGCTTTGGGTGGTTTGAAAACCGGCCACAAAGGCGCTGAAGGTTTGGATATGCAATCTTTAAAAAATATTCGCGCTGCAGGCACTGGTGCCGGCGGTGGTGGTATCGGTAACGCCGGACGCGGTGGAGCTAAAGGTTATATGCCTGGCAACGGGTTGATAGCAGGCTCTGCTGGTGAAGGAGCTCGCGCTCAAGGAGCCGGTGGTTACGGAACACGTGGTTCTGGTGGTGGTAAAGCAGGTTACGGCAAGATTTCACTCGTTGGTGGAACTTCCGCGATGAGCTTACCATTAGATGAAGAAGTCACTGTTGAAGGTGGCTTGGATCAAGACCAAATCATCGCCGTGATCAATCGTAACAAAGGTCAAATCACTTATTGTTATGAAAAAGGACTGCAAGCGCAACCTTCTATCGGTGGCCGCGTTGCTGTTAGTTTCGTGATCGGTGCCGAAGGTCGCATCACTATCGCCAAGGTTGCTGAATCTTCTTTAGGTTCACGCATGGTTGAAGGTTGTATGCTTGCGCGCATGAAAACTTGGCAATTCCCTCGCCCGGTTGGACGAGTCAATGTTGACGTACTTTATCCCTTTGAACTTACTCGCGTAAGTTCGAGATAAGGAGAAATGAAGATGAAATCGACGAAAACTCTTTTACCATTGATCGCTTTGACAGCTGTGGCTGTTGGTTGCGGTGAATATAAGAAAAATCCGGCGGAAGACTTAGGCACTATGCGTGAAAACGCAAAGGTTGAATTCAACAAAGGTCCAGATGCGGCCCGTGAAATCACCAATGTGAAAGTGGTCGAAAAGCCTGTTTATATTTATAAAGAGCAAGCGACTTTGGACGACAAATTCATCGTCATCACTCCAGATCCGCAAATGGCTTTCAACGAAGGCCAAGCGGCAACTTATAAAATCAACGCTCGTGTCCTTGTTGAAGGTGTCAAAGTCTCTTTAAAAGCACAAGGTTTGCCAGCGGGTGCAAAGCTTGAAAAATCAGCAACCGAGGCAGACACATACACTTTAACTTGGGCGCCGGTGATCAACACGATTCCTACGAATGCCGCAATGAAAACGTATGCAGCGAAACTTTCTACTGAAGTCGTTTCTGCAAATTCGCCTGAACAATTGAATCAATTAAAAGGCATCGTGCGCGAAAAAGAGATCAATATCTTCTTATTCAAAAATCAAGAGCTTCCAACAGAGCTTACTGTGATGGATCTTCCAACAGAAGTTGCAGAAGGTGCGACGGTGACTTTCACCGTAACTGCGAAAGTTCCGGGAACTGATAAAAACTCTGTGCAAAAACCTCGTTTGGCTGTGAGCTATGATGGCATCAGTTCAACGGCGGGCAATAGCTTCCTGGAACTAGATGGTTCTCGTCACGTTTCTGACGTCAATGCAGAGCCTGAGTTTATCGGCGAAAGTAAATGGAAATTTACACGCACTTTTGACACAAAAAACATCGCGGTGAAACCTCAACTTGCTAAAGATGGCACTGTGATGGTGAACGCAGATGGTACTCGCGTTCGTTTGAGCCTGAAAGTTCACAGCCCTAATGGTACTTCGACTCCTGAATCAGTTAGCAAGGTTAAAATTACTTACACTAAAGGTATTTTAGCTCCGCGTTTTGACGTGACGGGTTTAGGTAAAAAAGGCGGCTTGGAAGTG
>CAMLMF010000181.1 GCA_946480995.1 uncultured Bdellovibrio sp.
AGGTTCGGATTAGGAGGCGGCATAGAATTGCCTTGATAAATTAAACTGGTAAAAAACCAAAGTCCCCACAAAGCGCTGAACATTAAAAACCCCTTGCTTCAACGATCATTCTTGCAGCGGCTAGGTCCTCAGCAGATAAAAATACCTCAGGCAAAATGTCTTTTAAGCTATTGCCGAAATCTTTAAAGTCCGTACTCGGAACCAGGCGATTTAACGTCAGAATGCCAACCTTGGCTCCTTGCTCTGATCCAAAGCGTGTCGACAAATCCCACAAGGTTCCACTGACGATACCCGAGTCATGATAAAGACCGCCTGTTTTTCCGCTAAGCTTATAGTCGTTCACCAAAGAGCGACGAAAGGGTCCCTTCAAATAAGCCGACTCTCCCATATTCGGACTTCCTAACTGCAGCGCCGTAAAAAAGTCTGCAAAACCTTCGTTGATCGAACCGCCTTCGCCCTCGAAAGGCAACTTGGCAATCGAATCAACTAAAGCATGCACACTTTCATGGATAACAATCGAAGGATCCTGCGGAATGCGCGCATAGGTTTCATCATCACCCGCACCGATACGGATTTTTCCCTGATAATAAAAAGCAGAATTAGTTTTTTCAGGAGCACCTACATGGACTTCTGCCTGTAACTGAAATGGAATTTTAAAATTCAATTTTCGTTCAAACCAACTTAAAGATTCCTCCAGAAAAAAGAACACCTGAACTTGGTCAAATCTAGCATCTTGAATAGAGAACTTCAGAGGATCCCGAACATTGGCAATTTTATCATCGGCTTGGGAGCCAACGAACAAGCGACTGTTCGACAAGGTTGGTTGAATATTTAAGTCTTTAAGGACAATTTCCTGCAAACCGCTGCGCTTAGGCCCTTTCGGAAAAATGACGGCCACTGTGTCGTGAAATTGAGAGCCCACTCGCTTGACCGATTGCACTTGCAGATGATTATTTACGCGAACTTCCCAAGAGGCTCCCTTATTGTCGCTATAAACAACTCTCCACAAAGGTTCATAAAAACCCCGGCGATGTGCGATAATAATTTCAATAGATTCGGGCTTGTGACGACGAAAAATCGGAAATGCGGACTCAAGTTCCTTTGCGATAACATCTTTTTTATTCTTAAATGAACTCAAAGGAAGCTTTTGCAATTTCTCTTGATCAAAGGACACTGCGCCACGAATCTGCAAGTCCTCACCGTCGTGATTCTTAACTGTTTTAAGAAATGAATTCTCAATAGTAATTTCAGAAAATTCCTGCTCTTTAAATAAGAGCGTCTGATGCGCTGACTGCAATTTACTTTCGCGCGAAAAGTTTATCGCCGAAAGATCGCTTAAAGAAGATGACGAACCCTTTTTCCACTCTAGAGTTTGCAAATCTTGCTTAGGCACGCAGGCCGACAGAAAAAGGAAGAAAAGAAGAAGATATTGTTTCATAGAATCCTCTTGCTATAAAAAAGGGGGCATTCGAGCCCCCTTTTAGAACGTTCTTGGTCGCTTTGTTTACTCAACTACCATAGTTTTTTCGACATAAGTGCCGTCGCCGTTCTCAAATCTTAAAGTGTGAGTTCCGCTAGAAAATTTGCCTAAGCGCACTTCTTTTTGGAACGGAACCAAAACCATCAAACACATGCCCTGGCTAACGCTAGCGATGGATTTGATTTGGTGTGAAAACGTTCCTGCGTGATTAACTTCGGCTCTTTTCCATTTGTAACAACCGTTTTGAAAAATTCCGTTTACAACCACGAACACATCCGAAGCAGAGTCAAAGCCACCCGGAACATAAACGCCGTTAATACCGATTTGAACTTCTTTTTCCGCCGGTGCAGTTTGTTCTGCGACTGCAAAGGATGATAAACCTAATAATGCCGATAAAACCAAAGATGCAATTTTCATAAAATTCCCTTTCGTAATCCTGCGTTTTTGCAGTCAGCTTAGTTACTTCTAAGTTGATACAAAAATAAGCCGTATCTTTTTACGAAAGGATGATTGAGATCATAATTGACTCACCCCCCTATAGAAATCAACCAGGGGGATGGAGATGTGGTTTAGAAGTCTTTACGCCTTAGAACCAAAGGTCAAACAACGCATAGAGATTGAACCCATGTCATAACCTTCAAAGTCAAATTTCAATGCGTCTTTTTCCGCGTCCGCAGCGCCTAATACATAAAGCAAAGGCAAGTAATGATCTAACGTTGGAATGCTCCAATTGCCAGCCATCGTCTTGTGAAAGTCTTTGGTTAACGCTTGAAAATCACGAGCTAAAAGTTTTTCTTTGGCCCACTCGTCAAACTCTATGGCCCAGTCAAAACCTTGCTGAGCTTTATGCCAATCCATGCGTCGCAAGTTATGCACGATATTGCCACTGCCAACAATCAATACGCCTTGTTCGCGCAACGATCTTAAAATTTTCCCCAATTCAAAATGAAATTCAGGAGGCTCTGACATATCAATACTTAACTGCAAAACAGGAACATCTGCGTCCGGATACATCTTTCTTAAGATGGCCCAGCTGCCATGATCAAGTCCCCAGCCGCCAGAATCCATTTGGATTTTGGGTTTCTGTGACATCTTGGCAATAAGCTCCGCCAGCTCTGGTTTGCCTGGGGCTGGATAATTCACATCAAAAAGTTCCTGTGGAAAACCATAAAAGTCATGAATGGTTTTAGGATTGTCCATCGCCGTCACCCACGTGCCCGCGCTTAGCCAGTGTGCGGAAATACATAGAATTGCTTTTGGTTTTACGATGTTTTGACCAATCGTCGCCAAGCGACGGGTGAATTCATTTTCCTCAATCGCATTCATCGGGCTGCCATGGCCAATAAATACTACGGGCATTTTTTCTGTGGGGGTATTTTGTAGAATAGACATTGTGTTTTCTCCCGGCATTAAATGCGCGACCCCAGCTGCAGCCAACAAACCACCGGCTCCTAAGAGCAAAGACCTACGGCTGATTAAAACAGGGGACTTCTTCATTAAACTATTATCGCGCACAACTGATTGTTTCGATAGTGAACAAAAACGAATTACACTGTTCCACCTGCGCAACAGTTTCAACAGACACTACCTAGTTCGATAGTCCTGTACCAATTTTAGATATTGCCGCAATGAAGTCCAGAAAACACCCTGATCTTTTAGAAAGCACTAATAAAAACCGATTTAAAATCCGTGATCTTTATCAAAAAGAGCTCTGCAAAATGCTATTTTTTAAGTCCCATCTGGCAGGGCCAGACGGGTCACACTTATTTGAAATACACCTTCTGCATTTTCCTGTGTCTTCTAGGAATCTGCCTTACAACTTCTGCACAAGCTCAGGGATTTACCAACAATGCATTGGTTAAGTATTATTGCGCCACCCAGGATTGCAACAGCAAAGCTATGCCGGATGCCATTCAACTGGCCCTTGTGGCATGCAAGGCAAAGGCAGAATCGAAAGAATGCAAAGACTTCGTAAAAAAAGAACCTGAGTTTGCTTTTTCTCTAAAAAAGTGTGACGCGAAAAGTTTCTGCGCAGATGAGTTGGCTCCCGTGACCGCAGAGTGGTGGAAGAGTTGCGGTCGTGGCTTCTTAGAAGGCACGGGTCACGGCATGACAGAAATATATGAGGGCGGAAAAAAAACCGCCGACTATTTAGCAAAGGCCACAGCCCAGTGGTGGGAAAATACAGGCAAGCGAATTGAAGAACGTCAAAACTGCAATGACCTTGCCTGTAAAAAAAATTTAGTTCGTGATATTCCAAAATTTCAAAACGTATCTGACGAACAACTTAAGAAATGGAGTTCAGCCGCCTTATACGCCGAAGTGGATAGCCACCGCTATATGATGGCCACCATTGCACGCCAGTCCGTGCGCACAAAAACTCTCGGTGAACGCGCCGAAGAAGCTGAACGCCGCGGACGAGGCCTTTCAGAAGAAAGCAGCCAAAGCTTACTGTCATCAGCCTGGGCCTGGTTAGAAAAAAAGGAAGCCAACCTTCAGTGCCTTGATGCTGCCACACGAATTGAAATGCGTTGCTGGGGAGCGGCTTACATCATTGACCCAACAATCGTTGCTGGTGCAGCCCTTAAGGGCGGAAAAATCGCAGGATACGTGGCGAAACTGGCGCAGGAAGGCGCCCTTGCTAAAAACGGTGTTAAGGTAGCAGTCAGCGCTGCGGAACAAAATGCACTGTTAGCGAAGCAAGCTCTGGCTGATGTAAAGGCTGGAAAAAGTGCTGAAGAAGTCCGTGAGTCGGTCGGAAAAATTGCTGATGGTATTGACGACGGTAAAGCTCGACTTGATGTCGCTGCACAATTGATGGGCCGAAAAAATGCCGAGGAACTATCTGTGGCCGAAAAGAAGTGGATCTTAGACGGCCATAACACGCATAGTGACACGGCCTATGGAAATATCGGCTCGCAAAAAATTCGCGACAAAATGAATGCGGGCGGCAGACGGCCTGAAACCATCAGTTCTGCCGACACCCGCAAACTTTTCCAATATGGCGTTATGGGAAATCCCGGCCAAGAAATATATAGCGCGACAACTTTGTCTGACTACGCCCAAAAGGCATCAAGTTCCGTCGGCCGAAGTGTCCTGGGCAAAAAAAGCACCGCCTTTTATGAATCTGAAAACCGCCTGGCAGGTGAAAAATTACTGCGCTATAAACAAGAAGCTTCTTTAAAGAGTGTTGCGAAAACAGAGCAAGAAGCACAAGAACTGGCATTGGGCTTTTTCGAAAAAGATTATAAATACAATGTGGATAAACTTGCCACATCCGCAAGTCCCAAATGGCAGGACTATTCCAACTTATCAACAGCGGCCCTGCGCACCGGCCGCGTCAGCGAAGCAAAAAAATATTTAGATTTGGAAGTAAAAGCGTTCGCCAAAGATCCTTACCAAAAAGGTATCACTTCATCACTGGGCCAGCGCTTAAGCGAAGAAGCTCGCAACAACGCGCGCGCCCCGCAATGGCTTAAGGACAACGTCAAGAAAGCCTTGGAAGAAATACTAAAGGAACGCGGAGGCTCGATCCCACAAGCGGAACTGATGGAGATCCAACGCAACATGCGGAACTATTTAAACTAGATCAGAATACTCTTATTACCACTACGAGGAGACATCATGTTGAACAATAACAAGAAATTTTTTAAGGCTACTAGCGGACTCTTGGTCTGTGGTTTTTTGATATTAGCTTTCCAAAATTTTGAATATGCGGATGCAACCAGCCCCTCGAATTCATCGTTGCTTTCCGTCTCAACAATCGCAGCAAATAACGGAGCATCTCTTACAACAATCAAAGAGGAATGTGATCCGAATAAGGGATGGATTTGCATGACCAACCCTTTGATCCCAAGGGACACAACTATCGGCGCCTGGTATAGCATTTATTTTTACAAAAAAGGCAGCTCTGATCCAGATCACTGGGCAGATTGGAGCCGTTATGAACCAACTTTGGGATACTATGACAGTGGCGATATCATCACACGCCAGTATCCATACTTGAAACAGGCCGGCATCGACTATCTTTTGTTAGATCACACAAATGGTTGGTACAACGATGGCGGACGTATCGTAAATAATGCCAGAAAAGTTTTTGCCAATCTCCCTCATGATATTCCCGTGGCCATCGCCGGGGGCTTTCCTCTTTGGAATGCCCAATGGACGGCTGAAGAACGCGTCGTCAATATGGCCAAAGAAGCAGACAACCTTTGGAATGAGTTTGCTCAAAAACCGAACTACTTAAAGTGGTATGACCCTACGACAAATTCCAACAAACCCCTTTTTATTGTCTATAACAATTTAGAAGATCCACATCCTAAAGATGAGATCAAACGATACTGGAAAGATCCTCGCTTCACAGTTCGATACTCGGCAGGGCTTACCAAAAGTGATAAT
>CAMLMF010000182.1 GCA_946480995.1 uncultured Bdellovibrio sp.
GACCTGATTGATGAGAACACAAAAAATGATTTGAACAAAGACGGTCAAGCAAAGTTGAAGCTCGACATCTTTTTGCGCACACAACTGATGGCGACATCGCCTACGGGTGAAACTGAGAGCTGGGGCTATCGTGCAATGGGTTCGTTCCGCTTACAAATTCCAATCAAAAACTAAGAGAAGCTCCTCATCAGGAGCCGCATGAAAAACTTCTTAGACTTCGTGAATAACCAACTTTGAATCTACTCGATACTGCGGACCAAAAATTCCCGCAGTATCAATATCCCCGACTCCGATAACCATCACGACATGGGATTTCGAATTCAATTTTAAAATGCGCTTCACGCGCTTTTCATCAAATCCTTCCATCGGACAGCTCCCATACCCTTGCGCCGTGATCGCCAACATAAAGTTTTCACAGGCTAAGGCCGCTGACTTTGTGACAATTTCAAAGAGGTCTGACTTAAACACCGGCTTACGCAGAATGGGTTTAAAGAGGCCCACAGTATTAAAGATCAAATATTTGATCGCCGCTAAGATTCCCAAAGGATCTTGAGTATACAGAAAAGGTATCAATTTAAAGTAATAATTCTGAACCAGCTTAGGTACAGCTTCCCTCTTTTGCATATCTTGAATCAGCAAGTCGCGGTTTCTGCTCCAGGTGTCTAACCGTGACACGGCGACAATCAGATGATTGGCAGTTCTTGCCGTACCTTGAAAAAGACAGGCCTCAATAAGCTTTGCTTTTTTTTCTGGGGACTTAACCCAATAAAACTCCCAGCACTGAAGATTAGACGAGTTGGGAGCTTTCAGGGCGGCATCAAGAGCCTTATGAATGACTTCGTCAGGAACTGGGTTTTGCGTAAATCTGCGAACACTGCGGCGGGAGTTTATAACATCAAAAAAATTCATAAATTATTTTCTAACTACTCTCGCCCCAGAGTCAAAGCATAATACCTAAGCAACGGAATCCAGCGGCACTAACTCACGAGCCGCACTTTTTCTTACAGAAGAGCCCCTCACTTGCACAGATTGGACAGAGCTCCCTGCACCACGAACGACTTGCACCAAAGTTTGAATCGCAGTCGAAAGGCTTTCGGCCTGGGCCGATAACTCTTCCGCAGAAGCTGCGGCTTCTTCAGAAGAGGCCGCATTGACTTGAGTCACCTGGTCCAACTGATTCATGGCCTTACCAATTTGCGTGATACCGTTGGCCTGTTCACTGCTGGCAGTTGAAATTTCCTGATTCAGTTGCGACATTTTTGTGACGGACTCTAAGATTTCAGTTAAGACAGCACCGCTGCGTTCAACTTGCGAGCTGCCCTCGGCAATGCGGTCCACACTCGATTTAATTAGTTCCGAAATGTCTTTCGCCGCCACCGAGCTTCTTTGTGCTAACGTGCGAACGGCGTCCGCAACAACGGCAAAGCCTTTCCCCTGCTCCCCGGCACGCGCAGCTTCAACAGAGGCATTCAAAGCCAACAAGTTGGTTTGAAAAGCAATATCGTCAATGACATTGATAATATCCGCGATTTTCTTCGAATCACTAGAAATAGCACTCATGGAAATAATCAGCGTCTTCATTTCCGTTTCACCACGCCCCACAGTGGCGTTCGTCTGACCTGAAAGGCTGGCCGCATGGGAAGCATTGTCTGCATTGACCTTGACCATAGAAGACAGCTCTTCAATTGTTGCCACCGTTTCTTCCAAGGAAGAAGCCTGTTCTGTCGTCGCTTCAGAAAGCTGCACAGAGGCAGAAGCAATTTGCTGAGACGCCGCAGAAACCTGCGCTGAAGACGACGAAAGCACCTCAATAATTTCACTGATGGATTTCCCAAGGGATCTTAAAATAACAGTTCCAACACCAAGCCCCAGCAGAATCGTGAAAAGACTGACGCCGATCATCTGCACTTTTGCACTCTGATAATCTTCAGCAGCCAACTGAGCTTCCTTCGACATCCGCTCTTCATTTCTTTCGACCGTGCTGTTAATAAGATCTTCACTGACCGTGCGGACATTTTGCCCTGTGGTTTCACTTTGCATCCTCGCCTTATCACGATTTCCAGAGCTTATAAATTCTCTGACATCATTCGTATTGCTCCACCACTGACCATAAGAAGCTTTAAATTTATCAAGCTCGTCTTTCCCCACTTCTGAAGAAATCTTGTAAAGTTCGTCGACCTTACTAAGAATTTCTTGATGGCGTTTTTCCATGAGGGCCGAAATTTTCTGAGTTTTCTCTGGGTTTTCTTCAAGCAAATAGCTTTTCTCATTCATCAGTTGTAAATAAAATACCGAACGAATGTCCTTGATCATTGATATACGTGCCGACTTTTCAGTGATCACACTTTTTAAGACATCGTTTATGTGGCCCATACGGCTTAGTCCCAACACAGTAATCACGCAGGATCCTGTGCTCAGCAAAATCATTACAAAATACATTTTAAAACTAAGACTTCTATTTTTCATTGGTTTCTCCACGAATGTTTTCTTCGCTCACTTCTTCGGTGCTTTAGTTGCGAACTCCAATGAATTTTTTTTTATGAGTTGTCTTGTAACTTCAATACCTGGATGTTTACCAAGTTTATTACAACATGAGCTGTCGCCGGCGTGCCGGTGACAGTTAAAAGAGGATCAGGTTCTATGAAGCTTTATTCTAGAATGCAAAATCTCATTTTTCTTACAAGCGCTGCGCAAGCGCAAGTCGATATATTGAGCCTTTTAAAATTTTTTTAAAAACTCTAAAACTAAGTCCTTGCGATTGAGCTCATCTGCCACACCAAATCCATGACCCGCATTAGGGAAATAGTGAATGTCCGCCTTTTTTCCAGCGGCAATTAAAGATTGCTCAATACGACGAGTTTGCTCCACAGGCCAGATCTCATCTTTTTCTCCCACCGTAATTAAAATGGGGCCATTGTATTTTTCTATCTCAATTCGTTTCTGTGCCGGGATAGGAGCTCCATTAAGTTGCCATGCGCTGTTGGGGCCATAGACAAGCTTAAGATCATCTTCACCGCATAGAGGATTCCATACAATTCCAGTGTAAGGAGGCTCATAGATGCATTTGCCTTGCCCCAGGGTGCACAACCAACAAAGTGGGTTTTGCCAACTCCAATTAAACGGAACATTGTAAGTATCACTAGGGGTGTGCGCAATGACACCATCAACAACGACATTCATTTCAGACGCCAGACTGCCAAGAATTAGCGCTAGCTCCCCACCACGAGACACTCCATAAACAACAACTTTGCCGTTACTGGTCGTTAAAGTTCGAAGCCATTGAATTGCATCAAAGATTTTAACTAGCTCGACATTTTTTAAAGTCTGTCTTGGCTCATTGATGTCGCGGCTGCAATCGAAATAACAATATGTCATGACTGTAAAGCCTTGGGTTGCCAACGTCGATGCCTCGATATTGCCGTAATACTCAGAACCGCCCTCACTGCCGTGCAGCCTCAAAATGGCCGTCTTTTTATCCTTGCTGTTCGCGGTGTATACCGCCGAACCAGAAAATGGATTTTTAAGCGTAATAACTGGATAAGCAAAAGCTGAGGGACAGATCGCTAGGATTAAGCTAAGAAATAAAAGAGTCTTCATGGGCCTTAGATATCTCAAAGCCATAGCCACTTCAACGATACTTAAACCAGCCTTTATTTTTTTCGCAAGGCTGGTAGGCGCTCAATGTGTATCAATCTGAGACAAGGCCTCATAACAAGAATTTTAACGGCTAAATAGGCGTTAATCCCCTTAACAGATGAGTGCCGCGAAAAGACACTGATCGGCAGTCCTTGTATTAAATAACATTTACCTGATTAAGACCTGGATTGCTCTTTGCAACACCTCTATTTTGAAATGTTGATCCATTTGTCCGCTGGGAAGCCCTTTTAAATAACCTAAAATGGCATCAACGACTAAAAACCTTACTCGGGAGTCTAAATATGAAATATTCACTTCTCGTCGTACTTCTTTTTCCTGCAACACTCTTTGCCAGAACCATAGAGGTCAACGAGGATCAGGCCGCGGCCTTGGCTTCATGTAAGGGGAAAACGATATCTAACTTCTGTTACAATTCCACTGACTGTGAAAATGCGCGAATTCTTAAACGTCAGGCAATTGATATTTTCAAAGATGGTGCTGATATGAAAATCAACCCACTTGAGCCAATTTTGGATTCTTACGAAAGAAGACATATCGCTAGACACGGAGTTGCGCCTAGAGCCTCTGATTACCCAGCGGCAAGGCCATCTCAGGTTATTTACTACGCAGAATCAGAACGCTTATGCGCAGAATTAGTGGCCAAAGCTGTATCTATGGTTTCTGAAGAGTATCAAATTCCTGCAGCGGGCGGGACAACGGTGACTGCGCGCCGTGCAAATAAAGTTTATACTGCAGCACCAGGTGCCATTGAATTTTGGTGGTCACACTTAAAATAAACGGAAAGCTTATGGAGACTCTGACGACCAGAGTCTCCGCAGTTAGATTTACTGCAGTAACTCTCCAGAACATTCGTATTCAAGAACACCAGTCACTGTGCTCGCTTCGATGTTAAATTTTATTCCGACTCTTTTAAGAACGCCTTCAGAAACTCTCGCGGAGCCAGATCCGTTCAAGATGAAGTGGGTCGCCGTGCGGGTAAGACCACCTTTTAATTGTTCAGTTGTTGTGAACGTATCCACATTATTCAAATAAAAACGATATGTCTCTGTTCGCTCTATGTTGTGGTTGTCTAAAAATGAATTCATACATTCTTGAACATCTGCAGTAAGAATAAGCCGGGCGAAATCTACAACGTTTTCCTGTAATTTAGAGGTTTGAGCTGACGCCATTGAAGATGCCAATAGAATTGCCGCAAGAACGATTTTTGACTTCATATTTGCTCCCTAATATTTTATGTGTTCGCAAGCCAAGATATAAGAAATATGACGAATTTTCCAACGCGAACAAATGCGATGTAAAAATGACCGGTCTAAAAGTCAATAAACGAAGGAGTCCCGGGGATAAGCCCTACTTGTTGCTAAGGGACAATTCCTCCGCAGAAGTTGGCAGTCCCTGCGGCTTGTGTTACTTCTAAGCAAATGAACACTTGTTCCCTTTGTGCTAAAACTACGTCGCTTCATGCTGAACATTTATTTCCGGCTTGGATGGCGTCGAATGAAAATCCAATTTTGAAAGTTTGCGAAGCTTGCCAAAAGCGCTTTGAGCGCAGTGCTAAATTCACTATCGAGTTTTTTAAAGAGCGAAAGTTTTTTAAGAAGACCATTGAGCCTGATTATGACCAAACCTTCTTTGCAGCGGAACACCATCATAAGAGTGCGCGCACGGCCTTGCTATATTTCCTGGCAGGCTTGGCGCTGAAGCAACATTTGATCTTAGCGGCCCAGACTGAGGACCTATTAGGTGGCAGTTTTGAGCGCCTGGCTCAGGATTACAATGGTCGCTATTTAGAAGAAAATGATTATCAGTTTTTGGCAATCTATCAACCCGAGCACGCTGCGAGGTTGTTAGCTCCGCAGCGGGTGCGTATCGAAAATCTTAATGCCGTTGAAACTTGTGTTCTGGGCTACCGTTTCTTTTTGCTGACCGATCAGCGTCCTTTGCCAACTGAATCGCTAATACGAACACTAGCGCAAGAAGCGGAATTAGTTATTATGCAGGTTGAGGCTTCAGAGGATCTTTTTAAAGATTTCGAAGCCTTTATGGAAGAACAGACCTAATTCTTATTCTTTTCCGCATGCAGCTTCAAAAACCTTTCGGTCTTGATTATACAGCGCTATCGAGGCCGCAGGACTACGATCTTCCCTAAAAAACAAAAGCCCGATCATCTCTGATCGGTCTTCGTTACTCTACTTCACTC
>CAMLMF010000183.1 GCA_946480995.1 uncultured Bdellovibrio sp.
TTAAAAACTTTGTATCATCGCCAGCAACTGCCGAAGAAACCGGCAACCCATTCAGGCGACTGACGACAGTAGCACCTTGCGTACCTGTCACGTCACCAGCAAGCGATCCAGAAAAATTTGCGCCCGTTGGCAAGTTGGTTAACAAAGAACCATCCACCGCAGGTAAGCGTCCGCTAGCACCCAACTGCACGATCTTTCCGACAGTTGTACCAGTATCAACTTCTAATTGATTTGAACCATTCAACTTTAAACCAGTTGAAACTGTGGTTTTCGCAAAAGCAGAAACACTTGGATCTGTTTCGGAACCCACACCACTGTCAGTCGCACACTTCCATCCACCAGCCCCTGCATTCAGAGTGGAATCGTATTTCAACACTTCATTGTCAGCACAGGCTGTATTTGCAGGTTTATAGTTAAAATACTTTCCTGCACCATTAAGAATCTTGTCGACAGAAATACCCGCTAATAAAGAGTCAGCGAATGTTCCTGAAGTAATTTTACTGGTCGGGAGGGCTGGAATGTCGGCGGCCACTAAGGCACCTTGTCCCGCCGTCACGCGACCTTGTGCATCGGTTGTGACTTTATAATAGTCACCAGCAGTACCAACGCTAGATAAATTTAATGTCACTGATCCAGAAGTCCCGCCACCACTTAAGCCGGTTCCCGCAACGACGTCCGTGATATCACCGCTGCCGCCACCCGAAGGTGCGATACAGTCAAATCCGCTGCCGTCTGATTTCGGACGAAGAAATTTATCAGTACCACAAGTTGTCGGTAAGTCAGATTTAGCAAACGTTTTTACAGAAGGATCTGTTTCTGCAGTCAAAGGAGTTGTCGCAACCCAACTTGACCCGTTCCATCCTAAAGATTGACCTGAGGATAAAGCGGGAAGGGAAGAGCCATTCAGTTGATTGCTTTTCGCGTACTGTGTGCTTACGCCCGTAATTAAATTCATGAGCTCAGTGAATTGACTTGAGCTCATCGGAGCAGCATTGCCGCTGCTTAAGCGCACGACAGAGTTCGCTGGTGTGCCGCCAATTTTTTGCGCGTCATAGGCGCCGACCGCTAAAGGAACGAAGCCAATGTCCGTGATTGGAAGCACTTGTTCGCCAGCACCAGAGTTGTCATCAAAAGAAACTAAAAGCTGACGCTGATCCAAGGACTGGGCTGTATAAGAGTGTCCTCCGGTGTTACAAGTAAATTTTGGATAGTTCGTGCGGCTCAAAGTTACGTTCGGGTTGTTGGAGAAAATATCTTCCAAGCTTATTCCCGGATCAGAAGTAGCAGAACGATTTCCTACGCCATCACCGATAGGGATAACGAAGATACCGTTTGAATTGACCATAGAAACTGTGCGTGACTCTTCATACAAAAGGCATTTGCCAGGATTTGGACTGTAAATGCGAATGCGAAAAGTGACGGCAGAGCTTTCCACCGGACGATCGGCAGAATCTAAAATTCTTCCATGATAGGTGATAACGGCACCGGCCAAAGCCCCTTGTGAATAAGCGGCTGCAAATGCGATTATCAATGCCATCAAAAACTTACTGCGAGGCATTTTAAAACTCCTTACGCAATTTACTCGTTATACAGAGTCGCTTGAACGTTTGTTTTCACTTTATAGTTCTTAGACGTAATCACTTCGTTTGCGCCACCTTGGTAGGTGAATGAAGACTGAACCTTATAGTTTTGTGCAGTCACCACACCTTGTTGGCTTCCTGCGACCACTTCTTTATTCGAAGTTTTAAAATTATAGATAATTTCTTTGACCGACTCAGACAGGTCCGCAATGTTCGCATCAAGTGAACAACCTGAAAGCAACACAGCGCAGGTCGCGCAAATAGATGTTAAGGCGATTTTCTTTCTTAACATAAGATCTCCCTACTACGTCCAAAAAAACCGATTTTTTACACACATCTTATCGGCATTATTCGGGAAAAACGGAGTTCTGCAGCTTAAAAAACAATCTGACTTTTTAGAACGTTTCAGAATGAGACATGAGAGAAGAACGCAACTGAGTTAGTTGCGTTCTTTAAGGAGCAGGAGGTCTTCAGGGAAGGTTGTCGCACTGTCATGTTGAAGCAGGCGGCGATAGAAAACATAGTTACGCATAACTAACTTGATATAAGTCCGTGTCTCTTCGTAAGGCACTTCCTCGATGAACTCGACGGAATCCGCACGGAAGCGCGTTTTCAGCCAACCGCGAATCGCGCTGTCATTGGCGTTGTAACCAGACACGGCCAAAATAAACTGGTTATCATATTTTTTCATCAGGGTCTTAAGCTCAAAAGCACCTAAGGGGATATTCACTTCGGGTTTGAATAAATCCAAAGCCTCGCCATAAGTCAGGGAGTTTTGTTTTGCTAATTGTTTGGCGATACTAGGCAGAAGTTGCATTAAGCCAAAAGCATCAGCGGGGCTGCGAGCTTCAGTATTAAAAGCTGACTCTTGACGAATGATGGAGAAAATAAATTCTGCCGGCACGCCACTTTTCGCTGAGGCGTTTAGAATAATATCTTCATACGCCTGCGGGAATAGCAAGTCGGGGTGATCGTTCAACAGTCGGTCTTTGACTTCCGGTTGCAAAGCGCCAATGGCCGAAAATAAGGGCAGATAAAGGCCGGTGCGTGCAAAACCCGAAGACATCGCAAGCCAGGTTTCTTCTGACGTCACATTTTTTTGGCGCAGATTTTCTGCGGCAGAGGTAAGAATTTTTTCTGCAAAAGGTTTTTCGTCGACAGCAATTAACCACTCTGTCACGAGGCGTGTCTGTGAATCGATTTCGCTGACATTAAAAAGACTTAGGCCCTCAAGATCTTTTTGCCCAGCCTTCAAAGGAGAAAACGGCTGTTTTAATTCGCGCACTGCTAAAACGCCGTAATAACCCAGAGGATCTTCTTTGACCAAGCCTTGCAGTTCGTTGGTTGCTTCCACAGTCTTTTGCAGTTTCTGGTAAGAGCGTGCCAACCAAAAGCGCGCGCGGGATTTGTCGGCAGGATCTTTTACTAAGTCCTTCATTTGTTCAAAGCTGGTTTTCGCGTCTTCCCACTTTTCTAATTTATAATAGTTCCAAGATTTCAACCACGCGATCTTATCGCGCAAGCCCGGTAAGCTGATCGGCTGTTGGTAAGAGGCTTCAAAGTACTCTAAAGCTTTTGTGAAATTACCACGCTCTTCATCAATGCGACCTAGAATAAAAAACACTTCATCCATCGGGTACATGCCACGCAAAAATTTGTGGGTTTCATTTAAAACCTGCACCGCGCGGGATGTTTGATCTTCGGTCCATAAAGTCTTAGCAAATAAAACCTGTGCATCGTGATAGCGGGCAACAGCTCTCCGATCTTTTTTATTTTTCTGAAATTCCGCCTTGGCCCAATTCACAAGGTCCGCTGTCGCATTGATATATTCAGTGCGCTTCTGGGCAACTTTATAAGTTTGACGAATATTTTTTAAAGCCAGGAAGTACTCTTCCGTGCTTGTCGAAGGTGTTGCCAGAATTTTACGATAGGTCGTTAAGGCTTTTTCAAATTCGCGATGAAAGCGGTAATCCATGGCCACATTGCCTAAGTCCCGCAACGTCGGCTCGGGATTTAAGCGCGGAGAGTTTTTGTAAAGGGCCGTTTGCACGGACTCGATGTCAGCTTTGGCCTCTAACTTTAAGGCCGCAGTCAAAGCCTTGATGTAAAGGTCTTCTTTGTTTTTCTTGTTACTCTCAAGCTTCGCTTTTTCCACGTAAGCGGCCAGATCATCTTTAAGGTCACTCGTTTCAAGAGCCTCTTTCAGTTTGATGTCCGCAAACACATCGCGATACCAAGGAGCCACAGAGCCCGGAAGTTCGTTAAGCTTTTCGGTGTTGGGGCAGACTTCATAGGCGCGCAACAAAGCCAAATCATGTAAAGGGAAGCTGTGGTCTAAAGAAAGACCTTTGAATCCGGCGCAAGCCTCGGCGGGCTTAGATTCTTTTTTTTGTAAGGACAGAGTATAAGTCTTCCACCAACGGATGTTGTCTTCTTTGGCGCCAACTTCTAGTTTTTCTAGGTCCGCAAGGGACGCTTTCTTCCACTTACTTAAGAATGTTGGCAGTGGCGGCGTTTCACGTTTATCAATGCGCGTATCTAAGCGCGACGTCGAAGCACAACCCAGCAAAATAGAAAAAAAAGAAAGAGTGATAAATATCTTTGGCATAACTTAGGTAGGCTACGCTGTTTTGCCGTAAAGAACAACCTCGACGAGCTAAAAAGCGGGGAGCAAAAAAAAGAAAAGGGCCGCGTTGCGCAGCCCTTTTGAGAATCAAAATTTACTTTAAAAATTAAAAACGACGAGCTTCCAAAGCTTTGATACGCACTTCTAAAGGCGGATGCGTCATAAATAATTTTCTCCAACCGTCTTTTTCGCGATTTGAAATCATCAAAGTCGCTGTCGCACCTTCTTCAGGTGGGATTGGCAAGTCATAAACAGAGCGCAGCTTTTGCAAAGCCGCCACCATGCTGTCACGGGAAGAGTAAGCCGCACCACCTGCGTCTGCGCGGAACTCGCGACGACGAGAGAAGTAATTGACGACAATAGATCCCAACAGTGTGAAGGCGATGTCACCTAAGATCGTCACAACAAAGCGTACGATTTCACGGTAACGATCATCTACGTTTGACGCCACCAAGTTTGCTAAGATGCGCGAGAAGAACATCGCGAACGCATTCACGATACCTTGGATCAAAGTCATTGTGACCATGTCGCCATTTGCAATATGCGCCACTTCATGGGCAAGTACCCCATCTACTTCTTTGTCGTTCATGCGTTGCAAAAGACCTGTTGAAACTGCAACTAAAGAGCTGCGTTTTGAAGGGCCCGTCGCGAAGGCATTGATGTCGACAGATTCATAGATGCCGACTTCAGGCATTTTTGGTAATTTAGCTTTGCGTGCAAATTCGTGAACTTTTGCGACCAAAGCGCGAAGTTCTGGATTAGGATTGTTAGGTTCAATGATTTTTACACCATGGAACATCTTTGCCATCCATTTGGACATCAGCAAAGACACAAAGGCGCCGCCCATACCCCACACCAAGCAGAAAGCCATCAGTGTTGGCAGGTGAGAGTTCAGTCCCGTAAGACCGAAGTAACGGCTGACCAAAGACCATACGATCCCGATCGTGACCATGACTAACATGTTTGTTAAGATAAAAAGACCAATACGTTTTAACATTGCCATTTAAGCACTCCTTTTAGAGTCACTAATAATAATGATAACTCTAAAAGGAATGTCAATGCTATCACATCACGTCGTGACAGGTTGTTTTTGATTCTTTTGCCCAGTGCCGTTTTGGGTGGTGCTAAAATGGAACCTTAACATATCCTTTTCCAGTTCCACATTGACACGTCCACCGTCTGCCAAACGACCAAAAAGAAGTTCGTCGACCAAGGCTTTCTTCAAGTGTTCATCCACAACACGAGCTAGTGGACGGGCGCCGTACACTTTGTCGTAGCCTTTTTTCATTAGCCACTTAACTACATCTTGAGACACAGTCAGCTCTACTTTTTTGTCGAACAGAACCATTTTCAACTCATCCACGAATTTTTGCGTGATTTTTAGAACCATATCTTCACCCAGGTCGCGGAAGGAAACCACGGCATCCAAGCGATTGATAAATTCTGGAGAGAATGATTTCTTAATTGCGTCCATAGAAAGCGCACTGCGGTTTTCATCCACCATGCCGATAGTGCCGCGCGAAGTTTCTAAAGCTCCCGCGTTGGAAGTCATGACTAAAACTACATTCTTAAAATCAGCCACGCGACCGTTGCTGTCAGTCAAGCGACCGGCGTCCATCACTTGTAATAAGACATTGGTGAT
>CAMLMF010000184.1 GCA_946480995.1 uncultured Bdellovibrio sp.
TTTTTAAATTGGCATTTTGCGCCACTTCTTTTTCCCAATACTCCACAATCACACCTCGTGGCTTGCCAGGATTGAGCGGGGTACTGTAAACATAGGGCGGATAAACAGAATAGGCCACTTTCAGTATTTGCTCGTTGCTAGCCGCTGCAGAGCTTGCAAGCAACAAGGCCTTAAAAAAAATAGTTCTCAACGCAAATTTCATAATGAAAAAATACAACGGCCTTTCGCTTGATGCAGCACTTTTATGATTGAAAATGCACACTCCAGAAGAGCCTTAAATGAGTCTGCTAAACTCTGTATAAATACATGAAAATTACGTGAAATCTCTTGTCCCATCAGAACTCTGGTGTTTACACTTTTAAAAGCGTGAATATTAAGAACAAATTCTTCGTAATTATTCTTTTTCTTGTAAGTGCGGCAATAGCAGCGACTTTGCTGCGTCAACAGCCTGCCGGCGAAGACACCGTATCATCAACGCCACCACCGTCTGAGTCCATAAGTGAATATGAAAATGTTCCCGACGCAACTAACGCTGAAAACATCTCGCAACCTGTTGCGAAACCTACGGTCATTGCTGGGATCATTGCCAATGCCTCTTCCGCAAAGCAGTCGTTTATACGATCAATGCCGCCACCATCACCAACTGTCTCGAAAATGGTTGCAAACCAAGCTTTGCCTGACTCTCCATTTCTTTTGCCGGGTACGGCGACACCCGAAGTCCCGATTTCACAGAACCAAAACCATGAAAAGTCTGATCAAGCAGAGACTTCTTTTTCATCATTAAGCTGGTTGCAATTTTCGGTTGGCACCACGTCTCTTTCACAAGCCCAGGAGGATCGAGTTTTTAATGAAACTCGGGCTGTGACAAACCCACTTTCATTAATAATTTCCCTGGGTGCTTCGCTTTCACAGACCATCGGGGCTGAGTTTTCCTGGGCACAAAAAATCGTCAGTGGCGCCAGTAAAAATAATAATATTCCGAACAGTGCATTTTCAGCAGGATTAACTTGGCAAGCCAAGGCGTTGCAAAACTCCTCGTACTTTTTACGTTGGGGGCTTGGACTCAGTGTGGATGAGGCCGCCCATATCAGTGGCGCTCCGACAGAATCGCGCCTGGCAAATTATTCCAGAACCGCACTTTATGGATCAGCCCAATACACTCAGGCTTTGACGACGCTTTGGTATTTAGATGTAAAGTTAATGCTGACCTTGTCCCCGGTAAGACCCGACAGTTTTTCCGAGTATACCGAAAATGGCTGGCTTCTGCGTGTGACTCCCCAATACGAGTTTACAAAAAATCTGCGCGTGGGCATCAGCTTCGAATACAAAAATCGCGAACGCAAATTAGGAATTGTGAATTATTTAGGCCAAGCCGATTCAAGCTCCATAAATTTGCGTGAGTTCCAAACAGCACTCACGCTTCAGTATTCATTTTAACTTATTGAAGTTAGTAATGATAATGCAGTCTGAATTCTATATTTGAATTCAAAATATCTGAACTGCCACTGACTTCGCCGTTGATAAACTTGTCAGTTTCTTTGAATTTGTACTTTAACCACTGCCCATACCAATAAACACCATAGCTCCATTTACTGGCTTTATTGCGATACCTAGCCCCTAGGGAGCCATCAAAGAGCAAGCTGTCCTGCATCGCCAAGCTTGATTGAGCGATAAAAGGAATGCCCAGTCGCATGTATACTTCATAACTCAATCCATAATCCGTCATCAGATCTAACTGCCCGCCAACCACAGGAGACATATAGCTTACATTCGTCACTTCTTGAGTATTATCTGCTGCAGAGGCTGATTTAATAAAGGGAACACTATGGACTTGCAGCCCGCCACGAATTGCATATCGCGCTTTATAAGACCCCCAATCGAACTTCCAAGTGTCACGACTGTAAATTCCATCAACACTTAATATCGTCCAAAGGTAAGTGCCTTTTTCAACCGGGATGCGCGTCCCAGCTGTTGTTTCTCCGGGCGCTGCCAACAAAGAGGCATGGATGCGCCATTGCGGATTCCAAGTCTTGGCATAGCCTAAGCGCAGGGACGGAAATTTAAATGAACTAAAGCGAATCTCTGAGGGGACCGAGGGAACTTCTTTATTAAAAATAGCATAGTTAAAACCCAAGCCAAAAGAGTAATAATCCGATGCTGGGGTATAAGGTGGCTCACCGCCATCTTCCACAAAACCGAAGTCCACTTTTTTATAGGTGACGTTAAGAAACAAAATGTACACCTTAGCTGCATTCATAGACTGTGCTTCAGGGTCCACGGCAGAAACACCGATCTGATAGTTGCCCGGTGGTAAATTCATTTCAAACGCAAAAATCCCACGTTGATCTGCTAAGCTTGGCAGAAACTTAACGTCATCTTTACTAAGTTTTCGTGTCGTGGTCTGCGTCGCTGATTTTAGAACTTTAATTTCATTACTTTTTAAGTAAATCCGTGTGCCTTGCTTTGCTTGTCCCGCGACAGTAATGCGCACAATTTTTTTCTCTGTGTCAGGAAAGCCTTGAGGCTGGTACCAGTTAATATTAATCGCATCGCGAATCGCATGTTGTTCTGGCGTCAGCGTGTCCGATCTTTCTGGTGGCAAAGCCGTGGGCATTCCTTTTTGTGGAGGTGTTGAAATTTGCGTATCTTCAGTCGGCACAGAAGCTGTAGGAGTTTCTGCCCCTGATTTAGTTGCTTCCGCCGCTGAAGTTTCTTCAGATTGCGCGTGGGCCTGGCTAAAAAAAATTGTACTCGCGATCAACAGAGGCAACAAATTCAAGTATTTCATAGCGGCTCCTAAAGTCGGATCTTTTGTTGTGGCTGACGAATAATCTGAATCACTTGAATTTCAAACTTTACCGCAGACATGGCTGGTACAGATCCCTTGCCCTGAATTCCAAAAGCCTGCTGAGGTGACAGATAAATATCTAGCTTTGCGCCTTCTTTTAATAATCCCGAAGTTGCTCTTAAGCCTGGAACCACTTCCATCAAAGACAATGTACTTGGTTTTTTTTCAGAGTCTTCAAAAACAGTTCCATCCGGCAAAGTCCCTTTAATTTTCGCGACAAACTTATCCGAAGCACCCATCGGATTTCCTTGACCTGGTTTTACAACTTTATAGAAAATTCCAGAGCCTGAAACTGTTAGACTTTCTTTCTTAGTCATTTCATCCAAATAGGCTTTCGCAGCTGCTTCGTTTTTCACCAGTTCGACGTTGGCTTTTTGATAACGCCTTTGTTGTTCTTGCAGATAAAATGCCTGCAGTTCTTCTTTCGTCGGCAGGTTGCCTTTGCCTTCAAGAGCATCTTTGAAACCTTGCAAGACTTCATCTGTGTCATAACCCTCGGCTGCATCCACCGATTGCGCCAAGCTGACACCTAAATAATAACTGCGCTTTTGCACTTGCGCTTCTTCACTTGCAGGCCTTTCGCTGCGTGAACATTTGCAAGAAGTTAAAAACGAGCTGCCAATTAAAATTGCTGCGAATAAGTATTTCATATGCTCCATGCTATTCAGCACAGTTCCCTCAGACAAGCTGATTTGTTTTAAGGAACTGTGTCTAAAACTGTTGCTGTTCCATCAGCGCCATTCAAGGTCCCTGATGCTCCGATTTCAGAGCCACCACCTGACACTGACAACCAAGTATTAATATTTGCATCACTCAATGTTGAGTTTTGATATTCAATATAAATACGACCGCCACCGCCGGCGCCGCCGTCATCTTTACTGTCGTTTGAGTTTTCTAACTGGATCCCGCCACCGCGAGCAAAAATCTGTGGTGTACCACTGAATGCGTCCGTAGAAATTGTGTTCGCAACCAAACGAATCGCGCCACCGGACCCACCGCCACCACTTTCACAAGGAAAAGCAGGATTATTCGGGTTGTTGTTTTGACCTTCACCACCATTAGCTTCGATCATACCACCGGCATTTAAAATCAATGACGACGCTGTGATATACACGCCACCGCCACCAGTCCCGCCAGCGCAACTATTTGTCCCAGAGCCACCGCCTGAACCAATAACCTTGCTGCTCAAACTTGCAATTCCATAAGTGGCTCCGGCATTAGACGAACTTGCTGAAGCTCCGCCAAGTCCTCCGAAAGAAGCTCCACCACCCGCTTTATACCAAAGGCTTTGTCCTGCTCCCAAGCCGCTGGAACCGATGTAGCCTTTGCTGTTGGTGGAAACTTTTCCGCCACTGCGAACATCCAAAGTGTTTACTTCTAAGTTAAGAATATTTGCCAAAGAAGATTTATTCGCTGTGTGAGTCAAGATCCCGCCTGCTTGCACGATGATGTCATGATATTTAACCAGATCAACTCCAGATACCGACAGAACTCCACCAGATTGAATATTGATATCTCCACCATGGACACCTAAAGAATATCCTGGAAATCTTGCATTTCCGCCTCTGATTAATGGGAAGTTTAAGTTGTTGCTTAAAAAGTCAAAGGTCGCTCCCTTACGAACACCGATCGCAGTTTTTGCAGCCTCGGAAGAGTTCGCGCCAATCGTAATGCTATCAAAGGCCTCATTTGTAAATAGCTCCGTGTAAGCATTCATCGACAGCGGGGTATCGACATTTGATATGAACAAGGCCCCATTCGTCGCACCAGGATATTTTCTATAAATGGTTCCCGCAGAGGCAGGGTAAGTTGCTAAACTTGCAGCACCTCCTCGCGCGACAATCGGCAAACTTGGAAACGAATTCGTCGTAGTTACTTTGACTGAAACTCGTCCACCACCGCCCGCTGCCATTTCTGAAGTTTCAGAAACTTTCGTTCCGCCGTTTGCCATGATGCTTCCGGTTGCACCAGAAAGAGTCACAACATCGATGTTCACCGCACCACCAGAGCCAGCACCACCACAAACATATCCACTCGAAACGCAATCAGTCCCTGTCCCATTTGCTGAAATCAATCCATTTAAAGTAAGTGTGTTTGCGTTTATTTTTACAAAGCCTCCGCCGGATCCCGATCTTTGAAGAGAATCCGCGTTGAGTCCTCCCGCACTTCCCAAATCGCTTGGGTTTTTGATTGAGCCATAGGTCGTTCCAGAACAGCTTGTTTGGCCTGGATTTCCCATGCCGCCATGACTACCCCCCGCTGAGCGCAATGTACCGTATTGCGCACAACCTGCCCCGGGACCTGCACCTAAAGAATAACCTTTTCCATCGACATTAATTTTTCCGCCCGCCTGCAGATCTAAGCTCGCGACATCCAGCTGAGCCCAATAAGACTGAGAAGCGCCATTAGATGAGTGTGTTAAAACACCACCAGATTCAATCACCATGTTTGTAAACTCGTTGACCACGGCACCACGGCGAATCTCAAGAACACCGCCACTTTTAATATTTAAAGTTCCGCCAGAGTTTGCTGTTCCCGACAAAATAAGACGGTAATCAAGATTTGAAGAGATCTTGGCCGTTTCACCCGTTTTAATCTCCACCGTCGACGAAGGATCAATTTGAATCCCATCAAAATCAGCGCCGTTAGGAAGTGGCGTTGAAACGCGCTCATCAGTACCTGCAAAACCGGCATTCTTGACTACAAAATATCCTTTTGGATCAGAGGCTTTTTTATAAAATATTGTCCCCGCAGCGCCATAGGCATCATTGGTTCCCATTCCACCATTTGCGACAACCTTTGTACTACTTACAGCAGAAGCTAAAGTTACTGGCCCACCGGTTCCATCATATGTATCGTAATGAATTGCGATTCGACCACCAGCCCCAGATTCATAGGTATTTCCTGAACCACCTTGAGCAGAAAGTTTAAAATTATTATCTGCGATTTTAAGAACACCGCCAGGAGATGTCCCCCAAACGTTGATATTTATTGTTCCG
>CAMLMF010000185.1 GCA_946480995.1 uncultured Bdellovibrio sp.
GGCCCGCGACAAGGCGGAGCGCGATGCAAAGGCAAAGGCCGCAGCAACGAACACCGCAAAATTCGCCTGAACATCCCAGCGGGTGTCGACACAGGCACACGCTTGCGTGTCGCAACCGAAGGTGAGGGCGGTTACATGGGAGGTCCTCCCGGGGATCTTTACGTCGAAATTCGCGTCAAACAACACGCGCATTTCGAGCGTCGCGAAGATGATCTGTTTGCAGAACTATCTGTTCCCTATGTGCAAATGCTTTTAGGCGCTGAAATCGAAGTGCCAACCGTTACAGGTAAAGCAACTTTGGAAGTTCCAAAAGGTGCGCATCAGGGCGACAACGTAAAACTTCAAGGCGAAGGTTTACCGTCGTTAAGAGGCAACCGTCGTGGTGATATATACTTCCGCGTGAATGTTCAGTTCCCTGAAAAGCTTAGCAAAGAAGAAGAAAAGCTTCTGCGCGAAATCGCCAAAGAGCGCGGTCTTAAAGTCGGCGCTGAAAGCAGCGGATTTTTTGGGCGGAAGAAATAAGTTCAAGATAAATGAAAATATGAAAGGCGAAGTTTTAAAACTTCGCCTTATTTATTTTAACGGGAATAGTTCTCAGTCTGCGCCGTAGTGCCTTTGTCTGGAGTTTGATTCTGTTAGATTCGCGTAACGCTGAAAGTAAGATAGACGTTTTTATTTAAAGTTCTCCATTTAAGATATTTTTTGGTACGCTGGCTTTGTGCCAAATTTGTTTGGTGAATTTTTATAATAAAAATTGTTAAAATATTTTTTGAGTTGCAAAAAAATCAACCAGTGAGGACCTTGGGTATGCCTTTCATCGTATTAGCCGCCGCATTTTGGATTGGATATCTTGCCTCTGCGCCCAAGTCGACAGTTTCGACGCAGAATCCATCCACGGAAGTCCGCGCTCCGTCGTCGGCTTTAGAGGCCACCCACGAAGCTTTGTTCGAAACTCTTTTCCCCATCGAAAGAATTCAAGACCAGCCAGAGCTTGTCGAACAGATGAAGCAAGTCCGTCAGGAAATCTGGCAAAAAATATTCGTACGTTCCGAAGTCGTGTGGGGGTTCCGCACTTTGGATTTATTGTCCCTTTTTGATGGGGGCTTTGCTAATAAATCTGTGGCAGAACGCGAAGTCCTGTTGGCGAAACTCGAAGCCAGTCCCATCAATACAGTTCGTAAGGGCATCCGCTTTCTACGTCTTTATTACTTGTACAGCATTTACGCTTCTCCCTTGGGTGAACGCATTTCTGGAACCTCAAGACTTCCAGTAACTCGCGCAGACATTGATCAATTCTTAGCAGAACAACCATTGCGTTTACCAAAAAGCCCGATCGCCTATAACAAAAATGAAGGAACAATCGAACATACCCAAGGTGAAATCGATGTGCTGGTGATTGGCAGCGGACCTGCGGGTTCCGTCATCGCCCATGAATTAGCAAAAAAAGGAAAGCGCGTTGTACTATTGGAACAAGGTTCCTTCGCCATCCCAGGTGCTGTCGATACACGCCGCATCTTAAGCATGCATGAAAGTGCGGGTATCAGAACTTCCACAGACGGGGGAGTCATTTTCCGTAACGGCAACGCCGTGGGGGGTGGCACTGCAGTGAATGTGGACCTCGCGTTCTCGCCACTGCTTCCCTATGTGCAAAGTAATATCGAAAAATGGCGTGCTAAGGGTGCGATTGACAAAAATCAATGGACACGCAGTGAGTTTGAGAAAGCCTATGCCTGGGTTGAAAACAAAGTCGGCACACGCTCTCTTTCTGAGTCTGAAATCAATAGCAACAATATGATTCTGTGGGAGGGTGCAAAACGTTCGGGCAGAACTCCTAATCTTTATGATTTAAATACCTACGCGCCGGGCACAAGTCCTTCGCCAGTCATAAATAAAAAAAGTTCAGTCAGCGCTTTTATTATCCCGGCGCTTGAAGATACGCAAAATCCGCTAGCAATTATTCCAGGCGCTAAGGTCACTCGCATTCTGTGGCAGCCCGAGAATCTAAAAATCAAAAATAAAGTTGCGGCTGGAGTTGAGTTTGAAAAAGCCCCACTGTGGAAGGACAAGGGCAGTGTAACAGATCCTCATGGTTTACGAATTCCTGATGGTACAAGGGTGCGAATCAAAGCTCGTCACGTGATCGTCTCTGCAGGGGCTTTAGGTTCACCAATAATTTTAAAACGCTCAGGCTTGAATAATCCTTTAATTGGCAGTGCGCCGGTTGCTCATCCTTCAATTCCGTTAATGGGTGTTTTTGACCATCCCATCAAAATTTGGGAAGGCACGCCGTCGTCGGTGTATGTGGCCGACCAAGCTTTGCAAAACGGGACGATCTTAGAATCTATGACCGCCGATGTTTCTTATGCGGCGATGATGTTGCCGGGCAATCGCAATCAAATTTTTGATCTGGCAAAAAATGTGGCCTACATGGGTGGATTCGGTGTTTTGCTTGTCGATACGCCTAACAGTAAAAACCGAGTCTTTATCAACGCGAAAGACCAAACAGAAGTGCAGTACAGTCTTAGTGACAAAGACGCTCAGCGCTTTACTAGGGCGATCGCAGATTCTGTGCGCATCATGTTTAAAGCAGGAGCTAAAAAAGTTTATCTGCCGACCAATGAGCTTAGCGTGAAAGAGTTCACCTCCGTCGATCAAGCAGAGCAGATTGAGAAAGATCTTAAGTTCATCCCCAATCGCACCACACTGACGTCTGCGCACTTGCAAGCGACTTGTAAAATGGGCCGCTCTGCCAATGACAGTGTCGTTAGCTTTCAACATCGCGTGTGGGGAACGAACAACGTTTACATCGTCGATGGCAGTGTTTTCCCAACTTCAGTGGGAGCAAATCCCATGCAGGCGATTTACACGATGGCGAAAATTTTTGCTGACAATTGGCCCGATCAGTAATGCCGCATCGCTCCTCCGCTGCGGAGGGCCGGGAAAAAAATAGCCCTGGAGTTGAAGGGTAGTACGCCAGGGCTGAGGGGATCGGTTCATCACTCCGGGAGGAGCGAGGTCTGATCTTGTCTCAGCACATGCCTAATGGCGAGTTACATTTCCGTAAGACATTGATTTTACTGATTAAACAGTCGTAATTTAAGCCCTCTCGGGGAGCTAGCGAAATTGCAAAAAAAATCTGCTTAGGACCTTGACGAATCTTAGTTCAAACACAGATTTACTTTGAGAGATTAATTTATTAAGTACGCAGACTTATACGCACTTATAAGGGAGACGCAAAATGGGAAAAATTATTGGTATCGACTTAGGAACGACGAATTCGTGCGTTGCTATCATGGAAGGCGGCGAGGCTAAAGTTCTTGTGAACGAAGAGGGCGCGCGTACAACACCTTCAGTTGTTGCTTATACAAAAGACGGTGATCGTTTGGCGGGTCAAATCGCAAAACGCCAAGCTGTTACAAATCCAGAAAATACAATTTATTCTGCAAAACGTTTTATCGGTCGCAGATTTGACGAAGTTCAAGAAGAAACAAAACTTGTTCCTTACACTGTTGTGGCTAAAGGCAATGACTGTGCTTTCAAGGTTCAAGGTAAAAACGTTTCTCCAGAAGAAATCGGCGCCGCGGTTTTAGCAAAACTTAAAAAAGTTGCTGAAGATTACTTGGGCGAGCAAGTAACAGAAGCTGTCGTGACAGTTCCGGCTTACTTCAACGATTCGCAAAGACAAGCAACGAAAGATGCGGGTCGTATCGCGGGTCTTGAAATCAAACGTATCATCAATGAGCCGACAGCGGCGGCATTGGCGTACGGTTTGGATAAAAAGAAAGACGAAAAAATCGTTATCTATGACTTCGGTGGCGGTACGTTTGACGTATCTGTTCTTGAAGTGGGTGACGGTGTTGTCGAAGTTCGCGCAACCAACGGTGACACACACTTAGGTGGTGACAACTTCGATACAGTGATCTTGGAATGGTTGATTTCTGAGTTCAAAAAAGATCAAGCAATTGATCTTAAGAACGACAAAATGGCGTTACAACGTCTAAAAGAAGCGGCAGAGAAAGCGAAAATCGAACTTTCTTCAGCGCAAGAAACTGAAATCAACTTGCCATTTATTACTGCTGACCAAACAGGTCCGAAACACTTACAAACTAAGTTGTCTCGTGCGAAGTTTGATCAAATGACCGAAGACTTAGTAAAACGCTCTATGGAGCCTTGCCGTAAAGCTTTGGCTGATGCGGGCATCAAAGCTTCAGAAATCGACGAAGTTGTTTTGGTGGGTGGATCGACACGTATCCCTTCAATCCAAAAAGCGGTTAAAGAATTCTTTGGTAAAGAGCCAAACCGTACAGTGAACCCAGATGAAGTTGTGGCGATCGGTGCCGCAGTTCAAGGTGGTGTCCTTGCCGGTGATGTGAAAGACGTTCTTTTGTTAGACGTTATTCCTTTAAGCCTTGGTATTGAAACACTGGGCGGCGTGATGACAACGTTGATTGAAAGAAACTCGGCGATTCCGACTAAGAAATCGCAAGTGTTCTCGACAGCGGCAGACAATCAGCCAGCAGTTGATATCCACGTCCTTCAAGGGGAACGTAAGATGTCATCGGACAATAAAACTTTGGGCCGTTTCGAACTAGTGGGTATTCCACCAGCTCCACGTGGCGTGCCACAAGTTGAAGTGACTTTTGATATTGATGCCAACGGTATCTTGCACGTCAGTGCGAAAGATATGTCGTCTGGTAAAACTCAACAGATCAAAATCACAGCGCAGTCAGGTCTTTCTGAAGAAGAGATCAAACGCGCAGTGAACGATGCTGAAGGTCACGCGGAAGAAGACAAACGCAAAGCAGAAGCTGCAACACAAAGAAACAATTTGGATAACTTAGTTTACCAAACTGAAAAACTTGTGAAAGAGTCTGGCGCGCAATTGCCAGAGTCTGAAGTAAAAGCAGCAAACGACGCAATTGCTGATGCGAAAAAAGTTCTTGAGAACAAATCTGCAGAGTCAGATGAACTCAAAGCTAAATTCGAAGCATTGCAGGCTTTGACTCACAAATTGACTTCTGAGCTTTACAAAAAGCAAGGCGGTCAGACTGAGGGCGGCGGACAAGCTGGCGGCGCAGAAAATGCTTCTGCGGACAAAGGCAACGACGACGTGATCGACGCTGACTACAAAGACGTGAACTAATAAATTCGAATATTCAAAGTCCAAAAAGGCCGGGATCAACCCGGCCTTTTTTTTTACATCGAGGGTTGATTTTATAATCTGAGTTTACTTGGATTTATTATTTTGTCCGCGAAACTGTCTCAACCTAGAGCCAAGTAATTCGTCCCTGTAGTTTGTCTTGACCACTCCGGGCAGAGAGTTACGATAGAGACATTGCTCTAGAGAAATGAGGTACGTTTATGCACAAGAATCTATATACCGTTCCAACAGGTTTCGCACAAAAGGCTTTGATTGATGAAGCGAAATACAAACTTATGTACGAAAAATCTGTTAAAGACCCTGAAGGATTCTGGGCAGAACAAGCCGAGCGTTTGGACTGGTTCACAAAATGGAACAAGGTCAAAGAAACAAGCCTTAAAAAGCCAGTCAGCATAAAGTGGTACTCTGGTGGTAAACTGAATGTTTCGTATAATTGTATTGATCGCCATTTAAAAACTCGTGCAAACAAAGTGGCTTTATTGTGGGAACCGGACAATCCTTCTGTCCCGTCTCGTAAAATTACCTACAAAGAGTTGCACCAAGAAGTTTGTCGTTTCGCAAATGTGCTTAAAAAAATGGGTGTAAAAAAAGGCGATGTCGTCACGATTTATATGCCGATGATTCCTGAAGCGGCCTTTGCGATGTTGGCGTGTA
>CAMLMF010000186.1 GCA_946480995.1 uncultured Bdellovibrio sp.
TTAGAGCAAGAATGTCATAGCTAAGATAAGCTGTCGCGTTCGTTGTCGTTAAAGCAACGCGCGTGTGTCTTAGCGTTTTGCCACCTTTTTCGAATTTTTCTTCTTCGCTAACAAAAGACTTGGTCATGTCGCTGGCGTATTCAGATTTAACTGAAAATGTGCCGGCAGAGGAAGCTTCCGTTACTTTCCATTGATTGCTAAAGTCTGCAAAAAAAAGCGTATTTGAAAAAGGCCCTGGCGTCATCGAAGCAGAGTTTGATGGCGATATAGTCACTGCATTGTTCTTAACTTTGACTTGAATCGTGAGCGGACATTCTTCGTGATTTTTAGAGACGAGATCGTAACGTGAAGTCGTTGCATTGGCCAAAGTTACTGAACCGAAAAGAGCTGAGATAACAAAGGTAACGATTGATTTCTTCATAAAAAAACTCCTTGAATGCGAGGGAGCTTATCATGAGTTTGAAAAAATATTTTGTTATTTATGTGTAAGGCAAAAAAATTACTGTCTAAAGATTAGACGTTTCGAGCGTTTCGAAATCACAAGTTGTCACTTGGAAACGCTGTCGGTAAGAGTCGGCTTAGCCAAGACGTTCGAGTCGTGAAATATCAATTCGATTCCACAGCCATAGAATGAAAACGATACCGAAAAGAATGGTCACTAGGCGGATTGAGCGACGCTTTTCCATTTGGAAATTTTCAGTCAAACCCACTGCCATCAAAAGGGCCGTGAAAGCGAAACCCACTAAAGTGATCGGTGGAATCAATTCAGAGCCTACTTGGAAAATAAAAAAGGGAATATTGGCGAAGAGCACCAGTGTGAAGATCTTGCGCAGCGAACACGTCCGCTTTTCATACACTTGAAAGTAATAATAAATAAAAAGCGAGCCGATAAATGTGGTCGTAATTCCCACAAGGGGAGAAATAATAATTCCACCCATCACCCGGAAAAAGTTGGGTGGAACAAGGCCCGTGATGACTCCGGAAACCATCGATACGACAATCACTGTGATCAACAAAACAGTCCAGCTCCAGTCGGGCAGGTGTTTGATTTTTTCGACGGGGTGGCGCAGATAGTTTGCGATGTAATTAAAAACTTCGCGCGTGGTTTCTAGGTGAGGTGAATTCTTGGGTGTGACATCTCTGTAGTCGTTCATGTGTTTATTGCATCACTGACCAAAGTATTAGGCAAGATCAATCCTCGCGCAGATCCATTTCCGCTAAGGTTTGGGCTCGTTGCAAAAGCACTAAGCCATTGGCGATCGCAGTCTTGGGAACGGCCCCCAGGGTACTTAAAGAGGGGCTGACTTTTTGGCGCAGCATTTTTGTATGCAGGTGATAAGTTAGGCGCATAAAAAACGATGGATGCGGGCCGGGCTGACACAAAACTTCGCCCAGCGGCAAGGGGAATGCAGAAAGGCCCCCCTTCTGGCGTGGGTGTTCGGGGCCGTGGATTTCTGTCAGGCTTTGGATCGCTGAGGATCTGTGTTGGCGAAGCAAATCGGTAAACTCTGTCAGAGTATTACTGTCCATCATCAAGTGAAAGTGTCGGCCTAGGCTTTCTTGTTGTTCTAAGAACTGTGCAAGGCGCTGGCGACGTTGTTCGGGGGACTTCCAGGGAAGGTGCAGGGTGAAGACCTCATAGCCGTGCTCGGCCAGGAAGGGTGTATAGGTATTCCAGTAAGACTTAAAATAAAAAAGGGAGCGATGGCCGGTGACAAAAAGTACGGGCCAACGGGTCAGAAGGCAATTCGGTTTTAATTCAAAAGGCAGATCTTGGCGGGCGCGGGCTTGGTTAGAAAAAAGAGCCAAGCCGAGCAGAAAAACTAAAAGGCAAAGAATGAATAAGATGAAGTCCACGTCCCCATTATAGGGACGTAGTTATGCGAAAGGCAAAGTCAAAGGAGTTTTTATCCGCAGTGCGATTGACGATCGCAGATTTTGCACTGGCTTCAGCACCAATGGAAAGGTTTCTATGTACCTGCGCGGAAAACCCTGTCGAAATCACTAGCGACGGAGTGACCTCGTCGACATCAATAGAGCGAGTGGGGTCCACGAAGCGCAGAAAGCGATTCGAAAGGCCCGAGCTGATAGAATAATTCCAGATAGATTGAAGGCGGTTGGTGTAACCAATTTTTAAATCGACTTCGCGCAAAGTCAGTTCTTCGCTGCCTGATGACGTCAGGCCGTAATTTCTGAACACACCTTCGCTGTACCAGTTGGGTGAAAAAAGATCCATGCCTACAGACAGTTGGATTCCACTAGCGTGGCGATTGAAGTTTTGCTGTTGTGTGGAAATATTGCTGAAGGTGTTGGCGTAACCGATCCCCGCATGAATGCGCGTGGCATCTAATGAATCATTATGGCTGCGGGCCATGGTTTTCTTTTTTGCGCTGAGCTCATTGAGCAGATCATCATAGCTGACTTCTTCATATTCAGAAGCGCTAGAGGCCGGGGCAGCCTGGACCAAAGTTGAAGCACCAAAGAGTGCGGCGACAATAAGGACGATTTGAAGCGTTTTTTTGTTTTGCATATCCTGATTCTAGCAGGCCTTTGTCATTTTTCATAAATTCATCTTTCATTCTAGACCACGGATTTGGCACAATATCAGTATGTTCTCACTCTTTCGCAAACGCCATAATTGTTACTGCGCTTTCTGTAAAAGTCCGCGCCGTATTTATCGTAAAAAGAATATTTCTTTTTTGAATATCATCGGCAGCGCCTTAGCTGGCGTGGTTTTTATGTTCGCGCTGTGGCAGCAATATGATCCGCGCGCTATCATTGCGTTTGTTGTTTGTTTAGCCATTTCAGAAGTTTTTGTGAAGATCCGTTGGCGCTTGTCTGTGGTCTGTCGTCAATGTGGATTTGATCCGGTTTTATATCTTAAAGATCCCGAGGCTGCGGCAGCAAAGGTGAAAGATCAATTGGTCGTACGTCAGCAGGATCCTAAGTATTTATTGTCCAAGCCCTTAAATTTGCCAGCTATTCCAGCAGAGAAAGCGAAAGCTTTACAGAGCAAAGGAAAAGGTCGCTTAGTCTCTCGCTCTATATGAGCAAATGATTGCCTTCACGACGTCTTTATGACAGTTTGAAGAGGCATGAAAACACTGATCGTGATCCCGACTTATAATGAAAAAGAAAATATCCAAACTATTGTGCCGGCCGTTTTAGCACAAGGGTTGGGCGTTGATATCCTGGTTGTTGATGACAACTCTCCGGATGGAACGGGCGCGATCGTGCGTGAAATGCAAAAAAGCATCCCGCAGTTGCACCTGTTGTCTCGTCCAGGCAAGCAAGGCTTGGGAAAAGCTTATATCGCGGGGTTTCGTTGGGGGATCGATCATGGTTATGAGGCGATCACTGAAATGGATGCCGATTTTTCTCATCGTCCAGAGGATTTAGGACCCCTTTTAAAGAAACTTGAAAGCAACGATTTTGCTGTGGGTTCGCGCTATATTGAGGGCGGCCGCACGGTGAATTGGGGCCTTATGCGTAAGATTATTTCCCGCGGTGGCGGTATTTATGCGCGTCTGATTTTGGGTTTTCCACTGAATGATTGGACAGGTGGATTTAATGCGTGGAAAAAAGAAGTGCTTTTAGGCATTGATTTAGCCACGGTGGAATCGAACGGTTACAGTTTCCAAATCGAATTAAAGTACAAAGCTATGAAAAAAGGCTTTAAAGGCGCGGAGTCGCCGATTGTTTTTGAAGATCGTCGTGTCGGACAAAGCAAAATGTCATTGAAGATTGTTATAGAGGCTTTTTATCGTGTATGGATTATGCGTTTTAAATAGACCTAAATTTCAAAGTGTCACATTCGTGCGAAGACCTGCTTTGTGGGGGGCTTCGCTGTCTTTATTTGTCCAGCTCTTTGTCCTTTTCTTCGCGTTCGTTCTTCCGACCCAGGCGTGGGCCCAAGCGCAGCGTGCGACCGTTGTTACCGATGGCGCTTTGGTGTATCAAGAAGCGGATTTCGATGCGCCTGTGATTCAAACCTTAAAGCGTGGAGGCATTTTTAATATCTCCACCGGCAAGCGCGGACCCTTTTATAAAATTCGTTTAAAGCCCGGCACGGTCGGATGGATTGCTGACACGGATGTGCGTATAGGGGCGATTAAGCTCGCGGCCCCGGCTCAGGACAAGAAGGTCTCTGAAAAATCTGACGAAAAAAACAAACGCAAAAAACCTTTCTTTGCTACCCGGTATCGCGGCCCTTCTTTAGATTATATTTACTTTACGGAAGACACTTTGGGGAAAGAGCGTTCCGATTCGCTGTTATTTTATGGAATGAAGTTCGCGGGTTTTAACACGGTGATGGATGGCGAGATTTACACCGAAGGAAATATCTTATTTCATGTTGGGGCTCCTGGTTACTATTCAGGTATCACCAAGCGTGGTGCAGACGGTTTTATTTTTATCACGAATTTTCTTTTTCAAACGGTCTTGCCACAAAGCAAAGTGCATTTGTTTTATTATGGTTTTGGGCCGATGTTTAAATATTCGCACTACACTTTAGAGGTTCCGCAAAATGCAACCTCTTCGTTAAGTTATTCAGCAGATGAAATGCACTTGGGTGCGGTGATTAACTTAGGAATAGCATTTCGCATGGGTCCGACCTCTTTGCGTGCCGATGCGAAATATTATTGGGAAAAAACCAAGTATTATGGCCTGGGTTTAAACTTAGGCTGGGAATTCTAAGGCGTTTGTTTTTTTTCTTTGTACCATGTCCACCAGTCCGTTTGTGGCAAAGGTTTGCCTAACACCAAAGGCTCACCAATTCTTGGTGTGGTCAGAGGCATGCCGACTTCCAGTGCTTTTTTACTGACACGTTTGATGGGTTCATCCCAGGGATGTAAAGATAGTTTAAATTTGCCCCAATGCACGGGCATTAAAACCTTGGCATGCAAATCTTGCGCGGCCTGTACAGTTTGTTCCGGGAACATGTGGATGTGTGGCCAGCCTTCGTTGTATTGACCGTTTTCTAGGATGGCCAAATCAAAAGAGCCCCATTTTTCACCGATCTTTTTAAATTGATCATCATACCCGGAATCACCACCGATAAAAATTTTCGTGTGATCTAATTCCAACACAAAGGAAGCCCACAACGTCAAAGCCCGCTTGTATGAGCGGCCAGAAAAATGGCGCGCCGGTGTGGCGGTGAACTTCATGCCGGGAAGTTCTTTTGTTTCCCACCAATCAAGCTCTGAGATCACGTCTTTGCTCCAACCCCAAGATTCCAAATGCTCACCGACCCCAAGGGGCGTAATCACCTGAGCGACATGGTCTTTCAGCGCTTGCACCGTGAGAAAGTCTAAATGGTCATAGTGGTCATGGGTGATCAAGAGCACATCAATTTTTGGCAAATCTTTGACGGAATATTGATCTGTGCCTTTGAACGCCTGGATTAAATAAGAAGTGGGCGAAGCGTGCCCGCTAAAGACCGGATCTACGAGGATATTTTTCCCGCGATATTTAATTAAATAAGAAGAGTGCCCGAACCACACCAGGGTCGGAGACTCATCGTTTAAAGTCTTTAGATCCGTCTGCACGAAAGGATAATCGGAGGAGTGCGGTTCTAAGCTTTTATCAAAGAGCATTTTTTGCAACGTCGCAAACAGAGGTACGTCCTCTGTGGACACAAAGGTGGGATGAATATTCTGAAAAGAGCCATTTTTGTAATTTGGCGATTTCTGAATGCGCTGAAGACGTTCTCCGGCAGGCGCTGATCCCAATGTTTTAAAGCCGAACATGATAAAAGCCCCCGCGATAACAAGAACTGCAATGCCTGCAGATGTAAAAAATTTCATCTGA
>CAMLMF010000187.1 GCA_946480995.1 uncultured Bdellovibrio sp.
TCCCCCAAAGAGCCAAAGCCGCTGGAAGTGCTTGTGTGTGATTTCCAGCTGTCATCAGTCGCCTCGCCTGGCAACCCTAAAGAGATCTTCTTTTCTTCAAAAATGATTTGGTCGATTTGTACGGTGATTTCGTCGCCACGTTTTTTATTTTCGTATTGAGCCGCATCGACAGAATCACGCCATTTCACTTTCGGCAAAAGACCTGTGATACCAGGAGCGATATTCACGAACATGCCGTAAGTTTCTTTCTTTTCAACTTTACCTTTTACCACAGTCCCCACCGGGAACTTCGCAGGAACAGAATTCCATGGGTTGCCATCGCCATCGGCTTGCTTCAAAGACAATGAGATTTTTAATTTTCCGTCTACGTCTTCAATCTTTAAAAGTTTCACTGTGATTTGCTGGCCCACTGATAAAACTTCTTTTGGATCATGAATGCGGGACCAAGAGACTTCCGAAACATGGACAAGACCTTCGATGCCTGGCTCAATTTCGACGAACGCGCCAAATTTTTCTAAACGCATCACTTTACCTTCAAACAAAGCACCGGGCTGGTGTTTTAGCATGAATGTACCTTCGTTTTCAGCGCGTTGTTGTTCTAACAAGCGACGACGAGACACGACGATATTGCGTTTATCAAATTGTGTGATCATGAATTCGAATTTTTTATCGACGTATTCCGCAGTGTCAGTCACAAACTTCATATCAATTTGGCTGACTGGGCAGAAAGCTGTTTTGCCTTGGATGTTGACGCGGAAACCACCGTTCACGACTTCTGTCACGCGGCCTTCAACCGGTAATTCCATATCGAAAGCGTCTTCCAAAGAATCCGTTGTGGCATTTTTAGAACCGCGTTTAGACAAGCGGATCTCTCCGCCTTTAATTGCGATAACGACACATTCAATTACGTCGCCGACTTTGTATTTTAATTCTTTATTTTCATCTAAAAGATCTTGGCGCAGGATCAAACCATCCACAGGTGTGCCGGTAGAAACAAAGGCCTCTTCTTTACCGATGGAAAGAATTTCGCCACGGATGTTGTCACCGACGCGAACACGGCGATCCAAGTTGTGATTTTGCTCTGAGGCAGCAAACAGCTCTTCAAAGCTTGCCATGTCTTTTGTTTCGTTAACTTCATCACCAAAAATATCTTTTTTAGCCATAACTTCGTCCTTTATTTCCAGGGAAACAAAGCTTACCCCACGGACGAAGCGAAGAAAAGCGGGATATTAAAAGGGCCCCCTTTTAGGAGCACCCCACCGTAGTCCCGCAATTAGGACAGCGATAACAGCCGCTCGTAAGCACCGTGTCGCTGCCGCACTCAGGGCATTTCACCGGAAAGGGAGTTTCGACCTTTTTTTCGGCTTTGGCGAGATTCAGAGGCTGACTTTGTTTACTGCCGTCTCGGTACACCGCCACGGCCTTAACGCCCATCTCCCAGGCCATAAAATAGATCTTACTGATGTCCTCTTCGCTTGCGGTCGAGGGCAAATTCACCGTTTTTGAGATGGCCCCACTAATAATTGGCTGCACAGCCGCCATCATTTTCACATGACTTTCCGGCGATAAAACTCGCTGTCCTGCGCCCGCGGAGGCACAATCAAAGACCGCAATATCTTGAGCACGAAGGGTCGGGCATTTTTCCAAAGTCTTATGGGTTTCCAGGTACGCCAGAACCTCACCGATTTCAGTATCCGCATACTGTAACGAGCGCAAAGCGGGCTCCACCGACTGATTGATGATTTGGATTTCCCCACCACCAGCTAATTTTTTAAATTTGATCAATGAAAAATCCGGCTCAATCCCCGTCGTATCACAGTCCATCAAAAGCCCGATGGTCCCTGTCGGTGCAATCACCGTTGCTTGAGCATTGCGATAGCCATGCTTTGTGCCATTATAAACGACACCCTTCCACAGATTTTTTGCCGCTTTATCCAAGCCCTTCGGCAAATGTTTCCAAGCAATTTTCTGCACTGCTTTTTCATGCATCTTCATCACTTTCAACATGGCTGTGCGGTTTTTACTAAAACCAGCAAAAGGTCCCTTCGCACGGGCCAATTCCGAACTGGTCATATAGGCAACGCCACTAAGAAGGGCTGTCAAAGCCCCCGCCCAAGCGCGTCCAGCGTCACTGTCGTAAGCGATCCCTTGGCGCATTAACAAACTGCCCAGGTTCGCAAAACCCAAACCCAAAGGACGATAGTCATGGGAATTCTGCGCAATTTTTTCTGTCGGATAGCTTGAATAATCCACTAAAATTTCTTGCGCGACAAACAAAGTGCGAGCGGTGTGAATAAACGATTCAAAATCAAAGCTGCCATCGTCCCTTAAAAACTTCACCAAGTTGATCGAGGACAGGTTGCAAGCCGAATCATCTAAGAACATATATTCCGAACAAGGATTGCTCGAATTGATTTGGTCTGTGTTCGGGCACGTATGCCATTTATTAATCGTACTATGAAACTGCACCCCGGGATCCGCACAGACCCAAGCGGCGTGAGTGATTTTTTGCCATACTTCCGGCGCCGGGATTTCTCGCAAAGTTTTGCCAGTCACACGGGCTCGCAGCTTCCACAGTTTTCCTTGTTCGACAGCTTTCATAAAATCATCTGTCAGCCTTACAGAGTTGTTGGCATTTTGGCCCGAAACCGTGCGATAGGCTTCGCCCTCAAAATCCGCACTCAACCCCGCAGCAATCAACATGTGCGCTTTTTTTTCTTCGCGCATTTTCCAATCGATAAAATCTAAAACTTCAGGATGATCGATATCGACAACAACCATCTTCGCCGCCCGGCGAGTTGTTCCGCCTGATTTAATGGCGCCGGCCCCTTTATCTAAAACATCTAGAAAAGACAGAAGCCCCGAACTTAAGCCCCCGGCTCCGGTCATTTCATAACGGCTGCGAATTTTTGAAAAGTTACTGCCCGTGCCTGAACCGTACTTAAAAAGTTTCGCTTCAGTCTTAGCCAACTCAAAAATATCTTCAAGCGAATCATCCACACTTTGGATAAAGCACGCCGAACACTGAGGGCGCTCGTAAGCATTGTGAGTCGAAACAATTTTCTTTTTCTTCTGATCCCAAGCAAAGTGCTCACTGGGCGATTTAATTTTATATGATTCCCACAAACCTGCATTAAACCACACGGGAGAATTAAAAGCCCCGCGCTGAGACAACAAAATATACTGCAGTTCTTTTGTGAAAGTTTCTGCATCTTTTTTATTGGCGAAATAGCCACCTTGTTTTAAGGCCGAAGCAGAAATTGCTTTCACCACTCGCGCAACCATTTGTCGCACGGAAGTTTCATGCTGTGTTTTTGGTACTCCTAATTTGCGAAAATATTTACTTGCGGCAATATCAATCGCCAACTGAGACCAGCCTTCTGGAGCTTCGACATTTTTCATCGCAAAGAAAATTTCGCCTTGGCGATTGCGAATTTCTGAAGACGTTTTCTTCCACGCGAAAGAGACTTCTGGATTTTTTCCGGGAACAACAAAGTAAGAAGGACTGTGCAAAGTTTGTTTTTTCATACAATAAGTGTAATGACTTGCACGACACTCGCCAAGCAAGCTCGTGTTTTCACTCCCCCGAACGTACTATTCATACCTAGACCTTCGTGGGGTTTCAGATTATTTACCCGCAATCATTGCAGAATATGAGGCTCTCATCGTTATTTGTTTAAAAATATTACCGTTAAGTAGTTAACAAGTTTTCTTGATAAGGAAGCGCGATGGAGCAAACTGAAATCAAAAAATCCGTCCTAGTAATCAAAGCCAACGCCGCAAGTCTTGGCACTGTGGAAGGATTTTTACGGAATCGTGACTGGAAGATTAAAGCCACCACGAATTTAAAAGAGGCTCTCATATTTTTGGTCCAAGAGCAGCCTCAGTTTGTCATGATCAGCGTTGACCATCCCAACAAGAAAGTCCAAAAACTTCCAAAAATCTTGAAACAAGCCTTCCCTGTTTGTGTAATCACTTTTGCCGAAGAGTCTTCGGCCGCGTCTTTTAAAATGCTGAGCGCCAGCGGTGCTGAGTACATGATTTATCCTCCCGTCACGGGGCCGGCCGTCGAAAGAACGGCGAACAAGTACTATAAAGATTTACAAAACAAAGGACCGGCCGCACAACGTGAACGTTTAGAGGGCGCAGAAGACGGTGAAGATGGCGTGATCGCGATTCGCGGAAGCAACCAAGGCTTCGGCGGTTCAAACGCGCAAAATATTTTAGCACAACTATTAAATGAAGACGGTGCTGCGAGTGTTGCCAGCGGAAGTAATTCCGCAACAGGCATTAACGGTGTCGCAGGCAGCGAAACAAATCCATCTTCGTCTGTCGCAATGGCTCCGGGCTCAGTTCCTGGTACACCATCGTCAGCCATGATGAATGATCAAGGCAATGCCAATGAGCAAAGCTCCGCCATGACTTCCGGTCTTAATGGTCTTGGCTCCCAAGCTTCTGCGCTTAGCACTGGCAATGGTATTCCGGGGCAAACTTCAGCATTAAATTCCGGCACCAAAGGCACGCAATCTGCTGCGCTCAATCCAGGTGATAGTATTGCTTCACAATTATCCGCAATGTCTCCAGGAACTGTTGGCAAAGACATGGGCATGGCAGGACAAGGTCTCGGCGCGGGTGCGCAACACTCCAGCGATGAGGAAGGTCATGGTTCTGCCCAAGGACTTTCCGCCCGCCAAAGTGGCGCGGGTGCAGGTAAAGGTGGAGGCTGGGTTCCTTTACCGACCCAAGAAAAACAAAAACCACGACTGACACCTGACCAAATCGAACAAGATCAGCGCGCCACTAAAACGGATTCCGTGATTTTACGGGGCACTACAGAAGCCTTACAGAAAGCGTGCATTAAAACTTCATTTACTGAATCGCAGGCGCTGACCACATCCACGAACGTCGCGTGTATCGTGATTGAATCTCCGCGTTTTTCTGGTTACTTGATCACCGCGATGGCCAAAGACAAAGTCATCGATGCGACGTTTATCGAAAAAATCAATCAGCGTCTTTTTAGATTCTTACGCGAAAACGGCGAAAAAATTGCCGACAAAGAAGCTTTAAATATTAATATCAAACAAGTGCCTTTCGAAGACTGGGCTTTAGAATACGCGGATTTCCTGCGCAAGTCTGTGCACGAAGGCAATGAAGTCGCGATGGCATTTTTTCCACGCGCTGATATTAAAACAAAAACTGGCGCGTCCGTGGCTGACGAAATGGCTACAATTCGTGTCGAAGAACTTGTGGGCAATGCTGCCGTAGAATTTAATCTTTACGTCTATCTGCCACGCAATAATAAATTTGTCCTGTACACTCCGCGCGGGGGTGTCTTTTACAACGTGCAAAAAGACCGTCTTTTAGGTCAGGGTATTTCGCAGCTGCACATTTTTAAAAGCGACATACACGATCTTGAAAAGTACCGCGCGCAGAACTTCCTCAATGACAAAATCAGCGAATTTGAACACCGCCAACGCTTGAAAGAGGCTGCCTAACGCGGCATTGCCGATTTTCTGTTGACGCAAGCAAAGCTCGGGTTTAGCTCTTTTGTATGCAACAAAAGCCCGTCGGAATTTACCTTGATTACAACGCCACAACACCTTTAGATCCGCGTGTTTTTGAAGCCATGCAGCCCTACTTTCTGGAACATTTTGGCAACCCTGCAAGCGCCGGGCATCAGTGGGGATGGACCGCCGAAAACGCGGTCATCAAAGCACGCCAACAGGTTGCAAATTTAATTGGGGCGCGTCCCACTGAAATAACTTTCACAGGCAGCGCCACAGAAGCCAATAACTGGGTTGT
>CAMLMF010000188.1 GCA_946480995.1 uncultured Bdellovibrio sp.
TCTCAGTTCATGTTGATCTGGTACGCTAACTTACCAGAAGAAACTGAATACTACATCATGCGCTCACAAGGCGGCTGGATGGGTATTTCGACAGCGCTTTTGATCTTCCGTTTCATCGTGCCTTTCTTGGCTTTGCTTCCACGTTATGCAAAAAGAAACGACGGCAATGTGTTGTTGATCTCAGCGATTGTTTTGATCATGCAATACGTAGACATCTACTGGATGGTTTACCCGAATTTCTATGACGGTCATGTGACTTTCGGATTCTGGGAAATCGGTATCTTTGCTGGATTCGCGGGATTGTTTATCCTTACGATCATGTCTTTCTGGAGCAAGCACAGCTTGGTTCCTTTGAAAGACCCACGAATGCACGAAGCAATCAACCATCACGTTGCTTACTAAAACACAGCGTACATTCTAAAAACGAAAATCCCTGCAGAAATGCGGGGATTTTTTTTGCCTTTTTATTTCTTTAAGACAAGTGTTGCGAGCGACGGGGGATTTGGATTGCTTGGGGAATTTAGCTTCCCACGCTGCGATCGCCACGCCGTCGTGGCTCAATCGTGGCCGTCGACTGCGTCGCCGGTGCGGGCCGTCCAGGCCCCCACGAAGGGCGATCTTCGGTGGAAATCTAAATTCCCCAAGCAACCCAAATCTTGTCTTCGAACTTTTTGTCTTAAAGAAATAAAAAGGCAAAAAAAAGACCAAGCAAAGCTTAGTCCCTTTGTGCTTTGGCCAGAAGCGCAGGACTAAAATAGCAGGATGCTATTTTAGCGCGTCAGCCCGAAGGGTTAAGGGCAGGAGCCCTTAACATCCGCTTCTGGAAGGCCGCTCTCGGATGGTCAGACTTGGAAGCTTCCGCGAGCAGCTGTAAGAAATTTGAATGTAGCAAAAACAGTTCCGTAAATTACTTTTACTTCGCTAGATATTCGCACAACGGAGTGTGCTCCGGAATCCCGCCGGTTTGGATTGTCGTCATTAATTTACAAGTGTCGTAGCCTTGCTTTTTCAAGATCTCGCTCGCGGTGACTAGGTCTTCCTGAAGCATCGCTGGGTCTCTCGACAAGATCCAGGCGTAGTCTCTTGTCGGGTGGCCTACTACTGCGTATTTGTATTCTTCGTCTAGGCCGATGATCCAATAGTCTCCGGCGAAGGCATAGATCCATTCGAAGAAGCGGGTGAAGCTGACTTTGAGTTTGGCGTTGGTTTTGGTGTCGACGACTTTGGCGCGGCCTTCGGCGACTGAGATGTCGCCGTTCTTTTTGGTACACTTATTCGTGACGTCGATTTCGCCGTCGGGTCGGGTGCCGTATTCTGCCGTGGTGTTGCTAACGCATTGTTTTTGGAAGGGCTGAGGAATCGAGGCGATTTCGTGCCATTTTCCGACGTATTTCCTGAGGTCGACATACGGCACTGTTTCTACATCGGCTGTTGCTGTAAGCGCATTTAGGGTTGTGCTTAAAAGAAGGATGAGTGACCAGTTTTTCATAAGTTCTCCTCGAAGTGCTTCTGGCTGGATGCGCCTTGGTTCCAAACTAAACGGAGTTTTTTAGGGCGGCAACTGCGGGGGGTGTGTATTTCTTTAGGTTAGTCCCGCGGTTTTCTGTGTGGTGACATTTAAAGGGCTTCTCATAAATGGCAATTTTTTTTGAATTATGTCCTGGCTCATACTTGTTTCGAATGAGTGGCTTTATAGTAATATTAGATCGCTTTTATAAAGGAGACTTTATGTTCTCATATGTGAAAAATATTGGTTACGTCGAACGCATTGTTCGCTTCGTTGTAGGGGTTGTGTTGGTTTCTTTGGTTTATGTGGGCCCCGAAAATCCATGGTTCTTCCTAGGGTTGATTCCGATTGGTACTGCAATTCTTGGATGGTGTCCTCCTTATCAATTGCTCGGAATTAATACTTGCCGTCGCAAGGATGTTTCGAAGGTTTAACCAAGCTTGTCGCGACAAAATTCCCCTCAGATTCTTGTTTTTTAGCCAAGGATTTTGACCTTGCTTGTGCTTCTCGCCAAGCGGCTTAAGGATAAGAGCAGGGGGATTTATGCGTAGCGGACTCTTTTTATTGTTTTGGTTTTTCGGACTTTATGGTCATGCGCAAAATGTGACGCCGCGGATTTCTACGGCGTACATTCAGCGCCTGGTCGATTCTTATTATGCTCAGCAGGCGAATTTACCTCGACCGTTGCCAGAGCCGCCGGCGAAACAGCCTCCCGGATCTCCGGCAAAGCCTCCGTTGCCAACCCCTCCGCCACCTAATCGTTGTGTTCCAAATGCGTCCCCGCAAGAGTGTGTAGAAGCCGTCTGTCAGCAGGTCATTCGCTTTGAATGTGATGAACCCCACGAGCTTGCCGAAGTCACTCGGGCTTGTCGTAATGTTGATCCCAATTGCGTGCGCAATATCTGTGGTCGAGTCAGTCGTTTTGATTGCGATGATCGTTCTGAAGTTTTGCAGGCCGCCGATGCTTGCCGAGGTGTTCAAGATCCCTCTTGTATTGACTATGTTTGTTCTCGCTTAACTCGCTTTGATTGCGATGAGTTGCATGAACTTGTTGAAGTGGCTCGGCAATGTCGATAAGGCAAATAAAAAGACCTTGGAATAAAAAAGGGGGATCATGATCCCCCTTAAAGTTTTAGTGCGACATTTCGTCTTTCATGTTTTTCGCTTTATCAACAGTGGCGTCAGTGCCTTCTTGGATTCGGTTGCCAGCTTTTTTAGCAGCACATTTCATGTCACCCTCCATGCACATCGTTTCTTCCATGCGATTGCCAGCTTTCTTTGCCATGCGTTTGGTGGCGCGGCCCGCTTTTTTTGCCTCTGTCTTGGTTTCTTCCATCATATGGCCAGCCTTCTCAGAGGTCGTGGGCTCGTTCGCAGAAGCTGATATCGTCAAGGCAAGGGTCGCAACTAACGTCGTTAAAAGAACTTTCATATTTTCTCCTTATTTGGGTTTGAAGTCCTATGGTGATTTGCTTTTTTCCTGAGGTATATCTGTATTTTAGCAAGAGTGTTTAAAGGATAGTATGCAGCTGCAAATCTCCTTTACGGCGGACGCAGCCGTGGTGGCCCTTACCCTGGGACACCTTTTGCAATAGCCTTCCGTATGCAGAAATTCATGAACCGAAATGTGGTTTTTCTCAGTTCGAGTCACATGGGCCAATCTTCTTGGAATATCGGGGAGGGTGTGCCGGAGTATTTGCAGGGTCTGCAGGGTGTGCGCTGGGTGTACCCGCAGGGACCGAAAGAATTAAAGGCCTATTTGGATGCGCAAGCAGAGGAAGTCTTCGTGGTAGTTCGAGTCAGTAATTTAACTCAAAGAGTGATCCAAGCGTTCCTCAGCTGGAGTCATTTGTATTTAAAAATCTCTTTTATCTTTATTGCGCAAACTATTGAAAACACGGCACATCAGATGGATGCTCTAAGTAATAAGCTGTTGTTTCTTTATGAGTCAGAAAGTCCGCGGATTGCAGAGATCGTGACTCGTCGCCTTATGGGATTGATGGTGAAAACCCGCAAACAGGAGCGCAAGCCAGTCCAGGCTCCGGTGATCTTAAAAAAGTCTGTGACCGAAGAAAAGTCGACGCCAGGGCGCGTTCAGTACTTGAAAGAGGGACAGATGCGCGACTTTTCTAAAGGTGGCGCGCAGATCTTTTTGGGCCAAGAGTGTGTGCGTCTGAAAGACTTTGTTAGCCTCATGTACCAGAACCGCAATGGGGAGTGGGTCTCTGTCGAATCACAGGTGCGCTGGGTTGTGTCGACGGGCCAGGGGCAGCAGTTGATTGGCGTTCAATTTCTTGCGCTGAGTGCTTGACCCAAAGTGGCAAGCCGACTACTACTTATGTAATGCAAATGCGTATTTATACATCACAATTTCAAATGTCTGAACAAGCGGATGGTCGCTCTTTCTTCGCGACCGCACAATTCTAATGTCACAATTTACAATTATACTTCCGGATAACTCTACCAAGGTTTTTGACCATGAGCCGACGGCTTTGGACGTCGCTCTTGCAATCGGTCCTCGTTTAGCAAAAGAAACTTTGGGCGTTCACATTAACGGTGCCAAAGAAATTGCTGATTTGCGCACGCCACTGGCTGATCAAAGCAAAGTCGCTTTAGTCACCACCAAAAGCCCTGATGCGGTGGAAGTGATCCGTCACTCTTGCGCGCACATCATGGCTCAAGCCGTACAAGATATTTGGCCTGAAGTGAAAGTGACCATTGGTCCTGTGATCGAAAATGGTTTCTATTACGATTTTGATTCGCCGTTTGCTTTCACTGAAGAGCACTTCGAAAAAATCGAAAAGAAAATGTCAGAGATCGTATCAAAAGATTTACCAATTCGCCGTGAAAACTGGCCGATTGCTAAAGCGATTGAAACCTTCAAAAAAATGAACGAACGCTTTAAGGTCGAGTTGATTGAAGACTTGGCCAGCAAGGGCGAAACTGTTGTGGGTATTTACCACAATGGCGATGCTTGGTTTGATCTGTGCCGTGGACCGCATATCCAAAGCACGGGACAAATCAAAGCCTTCAAACTTCTTTCAGTGGCTGGGGCTTACTGGAGAGGTGATGAAAAGAACGCCATGCTACAACGTGTGTATGCAACAGCGTTTGGCGATAAAAAAGAATTAGAAACGTATCTTCACAACATCGAAGAAGCGAAAAAACGCGACCACCGTAAGTTGGGTAAAGAGCTGGGCATGTTCTATTTCAATGAACTGGCTCCAGGTTCGCCATTCTTTACGGGCAAAGGGGCGACCGTTTACACGGAACTGCAAACTTACTTGCGTGAGTTGTATTTCGAAACGGGTTACCAAGAAGTGATCACGCCGCAAATTTTCGACGTGAACTTGTTCCATACTTCAGGTCACTATCAGAATTATAAAGAAAACATGTTCTTCACAAAAGTGGACGAACGCGACTTTGCTTCCAAACCAATGAACTGTCCGTCGCATTGTTTGTTGTTTAACTCTGAAAAATACTCGTACCGTGATTTGCCAGTAAAAATGGCCGACTTCGGTCGTTTGCATCGCTATGAAAAATCAGGGGCGATGCACGGTTTGACTCGTGTTCGTACGTTCTGTCAGGACGACGCGCACATCTTCTGCCGTATGGATCAGTTGCAAGACGAGATCGCAAAATTCATGAACTTGCTCAACCGCGTTTACGATAAGCTCGGTATGAACAACTACAAGATCTATCTTTCAACTCGTCCGGACAACCGCATGGGTTCGGAAGAGTACTGGGATATGGCAGAAGGCGCTTTGGCCGAAGCTTTAAAGTCTTTGAATTTACCATTTGAATTAAACCCTGGTGATGGCGCGTTCTATGGACCGAAGTTAGACATTATGTTTGTCGATGCTTTGAATCGTCCATGGCAATTGGGGACATTGCAGGTGGATCCAAATCTGCCGCAGGCGTTTGATTTGAAATACACAGGCGATGACAACAAAGAACACCGCCCGGTGATGTTGCACAGAGCGATCTTGGGTTCTTTAGAGCGCTTTATCGGCGTGTACATCGAGCACACAGCGGGTCATTTGCCACCGTGGTTGTGTCCTATTCAAGCTAGTATCTTGAACGTCACAGACCGTGTGAACGTATTCTGTGAAGATTTGCAGAAGCTTTTAAAACAACACAAAGTGCGCGTGGAATTTGACCGTCGTAATGAAAAGTTAAATTACAAAATCCGCGAAGCACAGATGCAGAAGATCCCATACATGATTATCGTAGGGGATAAAGAAGCAGAAACAAAAACAGTGTCATTGC
>CAMLMF010000189.1 GCA_946480995.1 uncultured Bdellovibrio sp.
GCATTTACAAAAGGCGCAAAGTACAGATAAGTCCGTCTTTGAATACTGGACCCATGCCTTGGCGTATATACCAACCAAGGACTTCCGTTATTTTATGGCGGAAATGCAAAGGATTCGCAAATTTCCCAGTGCTTGGTGGCAAACTGTGACCAAAGCAGAAATGCAAAAAGTTTTAAGAACTATCAAAGCGGAAGGCCCTCTTTCTATCCGTGATATTGAAGATGATGTGCTGGTTGAAAAAGATCATCCCTGGGCCAGCCGCAAACCTTCAAAGAAAGCCCTGCAGTTTGGGTTTTATACCGGGCGCTTGGTCATCAGTGAACGTTTAGGTATGTTGAAGCGCTATGATCTGACCGAACGGCATTTTGCTTGGCAGAAAAAACCAAAGCTTGCGACACAGAAGGAAATTTTAGAATATCTGCTGCAAAGGTCTTTGCGCTCGCAAAGTTTTGTTAGCTTGGCGTCGTTATGTTATTTGGATAATAAGAAAAAGCCAGAAATGCTAAAGCTGCTTGTTACAAAGGAAAAAAAAGGCGAACTGATGCCGATTCAAATCGCCAACGATACGAAGAATAAGTACTGGATTCGTCCCGAAGAGTTAGAGTCAACTCCGGAGCAAGAATCCCTGGTGCATATTCTTTCACCGTTTGATCCTTTGGTTATTCAACGCAAACGCCTAGAGGCTGTTTTTGATTATTCTCACAGATTCGAAGCTTATATCCCTAAAGAAAAGCGTCAGTATGGCTATTTTGCTTTACCAATTTTGGTTGATGACGAAATTGTTGCAGCGATTGATTTAAAGACGGACCGAGAAAATAAAAAAGTTTTGATGCAAAAGTGGACGTGGTTGGGAAAAGCATCTTCACCGGCCCGCAAAAGACGTATCGAAGAAGAATTGCATCGTTTTGAAAAGTTTCAATTAGAAAAATAATGCCGTGGTGGCAGCGACGGCATTATTTTGCAGTCATTGCACTGTGATCCAGACATTGCTTATCCCGTTACTGCGCACGAGGCGATTAAAATAGAATCCGTTATCGGGGTGCATGCGAATGCAGCCGTGGGAGGCTGGTTTGCCAAGTTTAGACCAATTTCCCTGAGGAGTGCCATGTAGGGCGAATCCTCCAGAAATAAACACGGCATAAGGCATGTTACCGAGGCCTTTATAGTCCCCGCCCGGATATTTGGTGGATGAATAGCTATCATAAATTCGCCCATCCGGATTTTTATCAAAGTTCGGAGTTCCGTAACCAGGAATTCCCGTAGAAACCGCCCAAGCACTGGTGAGATTGCCGTTTAAATATAAATACAAAGTTTGCGTCGCCTTTACGACTTGCACCCAGACGTTGCATTCTCCGCGATAACATCTGGCAAAGCCCATAAGATCAGAAACGAAAGCATCGTTTGGCAAATGGGCGGGGATCCCCATTTCTTCTTCATAAACTTTGTCAAAGTTGTCTAAGAGCTCTTCGACGTTCGGATCAAAAGGATTTAGTTCGGCGGGTTCTTCTGTCGTCGTTGCATGGGCCGTTAAGGAACAGCATAAGAATATCCCCGCCACAAATTTTGTCAGCTGCAGGTTCGTTTTCATGTCACACCTCGCATGTGAAAAGGGTTTTTGTAACTATCATTTTACCGCTGGCGGACGCACCCGGCGTAAATTCCCTGAATTTCGCCACCGGCGACATTAAAAAGGACGCTGTTTTTGTCGGCCACCACGACAGGGACTTGCGGGTTGACTGATTGAAAGTCTAGTTCCCTACAGTTCTGCAAGCAGAGATGCCCCTTCGTCAGCGGGTTCGTTAAGCTGAAGATGTTTGATAAAAGGAGTTTCAAATCGTGAACTTGCAAGAGTACCAAGAGCGTCGTCAGCTATTAATTTCGCAAGAAAAGTCTTACCGCGAACTTTGCACAACTTGTCTTCAACCGAGCTTTGGTTGTTATTGTCCCCACGTTCAACAATTTGATCCGGCGATTAGCTTTGTGATTTTAATTCACCCGATCGAAGTCAAACGTCGTATCGCCACCGGCCGAATGTCACACCTGTGTCTTAAAGATTCTTATCTGATCATTGGGCAGGACTACACTGAAAATGCGCAAGTACAAAAGCTGATCGATGACCCGCAATTTCATTCGGTGATTTTGTATCCAGGTGTGAAATCGCAAAATTTGACTGAGATGACCCCAGACGGTCGCCGCAGCCTTGTTCCCGCGGGGAAAAAGCTAAGAATTTTTGTCGTCGACGGGACCTGGGCTACGGCAAAAAAAATGGTGCGACAAAGTAAAAACCTGATTTCATTACCGCGTATTTGTTTCTCTCCGAGTGCGCCGTCTAATTTTCGTGTAAGAAAGCAGCCTGAAGCTCACTGCTATTCGACGATTGAAGCCATTCATCACACCATTGAGCTGGTCGGGGGCAGTCAGGGATTTGCGACGGTCCGTCGCGAACATGACAAGCTTTTGTACGTTTTTGATAAAATGGTCGAGCGCCAGCTGGATTTTATTCGCAAAGCGGAAGAAAAGCCTGATCATCTTAGGTATCGACGCGACAGAAAACGTTCGGCTTAAGGAAAGACCATGAAGGCACCTGTGGATATATTCGTGGAAACACCATTCGGAAAAATTCATGCCCTGTTCAGTGATGGACAAAAGGGTCTGACGCCGATCGTATTTATTCCTGGTATGTTAGGAAAAGCCGAAGATTGGGAAAATGATTTAGAAAGCTTTTTACCACGAACAGGTTTGGCAATTAGTTTGCGTGGACGTGGTCAATCAGGCTATCCAGCTCAAGGCTTTTCAATCTTTGATCACATCCATGATATTGAAACAGTTGTGAATCATTTGAAATTGGATAAATTTATTTTAGTCGGTTTCAGTCAAGGTGCTTTATACGCCACGGCCTATGCGCAAAAATTCCCAGAAAAAGTTGCAAGCTTAATTATTCAAGACAAAGTGTTAAAGCAAAAGAAATTTGGGCCTGAGTGGTTGATGAAAGCCTTGGGTCATCCGGGCTATCAGGATAAAAAAGAGTTTATTAAAGGCTTAGCCAACGAATCACAAGAAATCAATTTGCTTAAAAATTGCCAGCCCATCGCTGACAAGCCAACACTGATTATGAAGGGTGACCTGAGCATATTAGTGACCGAAGAAGATCTTTTAGAGATGAAAGAAATTTTTAAAAAAAGTGTTGTCGCAATATTTCCCGAATCAGGCCACGACGTTTCAGCACCTGATTATGATTTGTATATTCAGACCATTAATAATTTTATTAAACGTTATCCAGAGCTGACTTAGAAGCTTTCGAAAGTGCCTTTTTCTTTATTCTTACGAACCTGCGGCGCTTTAAAAACCTGATTGTGAAACGAAATATAAAATCCTGGCGGCATCAGTTTCGCAGCCAACAGGGCCTCTGTCACATTCTGAGCAGCATCGCTGTCATCAAAACCCATCGGAATCATCGCCCCGGTAAAAACCACCGGAACTTTCGGCGTGCCCAAAGTGTTATAACAGTGCTCCGCACTGAGGTGCATAGTATCCGTGCCGTGTAAGACGACAATCGGGCAGCCTCTTTGCATTTGGTCTTGAATCGTTGCTGCAATCAAAGCGCGATCAGCTTCTGTCATGTACAGAGAATCTTTACTTAACAAGGGATAGACGATGATGTTGGTATAAGGCAGACGCATTTTTGTTAAAATACGATTACGAATACTTGTCCCGCGATTTTCTAAAGAACCATCGAACTCGTTATAAGTTTTTTCAATCGTTCCGCCGGTTGTAATGATAACAACATCTTGAATCGCAGTGCCCATTATAAATTCCTACCACACATTGATGATTTCATATTCACGAACTTGATCGCCGGTTTCAACGACAGCAACTCCACCTTTTAGTAAGTCTTGCATTGCTTCCCCCAGGGGACTGTTCGGTGTAATCACCTGAATCGTTTTGCCCTCAAAAGGTACACTCAACCCGCCACCTTTGGCCATGATAAAAAAGAAACTATGCTTGCCGTTAAATTCAACTTCCACCAAGGCGGTGGCATTGATTTTGTCATTCGGGCCAAAGTCTTTGACGTCAAGGTGCTTGTAGATAACCAAAAGTTCTTCGATTTCGGAAATTCGTTTGGCTTGAGCACCAGCAAGGTAAGAAGCCTCTAAACCACGCGTGTCGTATTCGTTTTCTGGTTTTGATTCTTCGTGAGTAGCTGCTTCATAAGTGGCTAAAGCAGCTTCTTTAAGCACGCTTAAGTCTTTTAAAAGTTGCGCACGAATGGTTTCGATGAGTTTCTTTTTGTCCACGGCAGACCTCTTTTTCCTAGTATCTGCTTTTGCGAAGTTCTAGGCAATCAGTCTTTATATGGGAAGAAAAAGGGTGGGAGGGCTTAGCGAAAGCCAAGCCCTCGGGAAGGATGGACTAGATTGAACTAGTGGGAAGGATTTGAGAGCTTATCGAAAAAGCCCCCGGATTTAGTTTGTATTTCAATCGTGCGCGGTTTTGCCGCAGCACCTTTTGGTAAGTAAATACTGAGGACTCCATTTTCGTGGCTTGCCTCAATCTTTTCTACATCGACGCTTTCCGGAAGAGTAAAGCTGCGCTTAAACGATTCCGCTTTTGCATCACGTTTACGTTCTCCTGATATCGTCAAAATATTTTCATGAAGGTCGATTTTTATATCTTCTTTTTTTACTCCTGGCAGATCCGTTTCAATCAGATAGTGTTGTTCATTTTCTTGCACTTCATACGCAGGAGCCGCAAATCTTTCTGCTGTCGGTCTGCGATCAAGTTCATTGAAAATGTCTGCAGCGAAATGTTGGTTTTGCCAGTAGGGTGTTAATAGTCTCATCATAAAGATTCCTCCTTTTTTGAGTTCCTTATGACTAAAACATGTGTGCACAAATTTTCTTGTCAAGACGACGCCAAATCACGCAAGGCGTCCCTTGTGTTCACTTTTTATTTTGTCAAGGCACGGCTAAGTTCGCGAAACTTCTAGCTTGTTTCGTAACGAAAAAAAATTTAAAATTTTAAAAAAAAGAGGTGTTCATGGCGTCTTCGTCGCACTCACTAGTTATCGGATACGTGTTATGGATTTTTGGTTTTATGGGCGCGCACCGTTTTTATTATGGCAAACCGATTACCGGGACGATTTGGTTTTGCACTTTAGGTTTATTAGGTGTCGGCTGGTTGATTGATCTTTTCTTAATACCATCGATGGATAAGTCGGCGGACCGTCGTTACAAAACGGGTCGAGTTGATTTTAATATTGCTTGGTTGCTTTTAACCTTTTTGGGTTATTTTGGTGTGCATCGATTTTACATGGGAAAATGGCTGACCGGATTGTTGTGGCTTTGTACTGGAGGGCTTTTTCTTTTGGGATATCTTTATGATTTTTGGACTTTGAATGAACAGGTTTCAGAAGTGAACAGGGGTTAAAATGATTTCAGTAGTTTTGGTGGCAGTCGTCGCTTTATTGCATTTTTATTTTTTGGTTTTAGAAATGTTCCTATGGACGAAGCCACTCGGCATGAAGGTTTTTAGAAACACCCCAGCAAGAGCGCAAGAAACTGCGGTGCTTGCAGCCAATCAAGGTCTTTACAACGGCTTTCTGGTTGCCGGATTGGTGTGGAGTTTGATGCATCCGGATCCCGTGGTTGCGATGCAACTGAAGTATTTCTTTTTAGGTTGTGTGATTGTCGCCGGTGCCTATGGTGCTTACAGCGTCAGTCGGCGTATTCTGTATGTGCAAGCAGGGCCTGCAATTCTTGCACTGCTAGCAACGTA
>CAMLMF010000190.1 GCA_946480995.1 uncultured Bdellovibrio sp.
TTTTCTTTAAAAACTCGGCCTGCGAACTCCGAGGGACTCGGTAAATAACGCCCATTCCTTTTAAACCCGGATATTTTTCGACAAGTCTTAAGTTGTTCGTGTAGGTCTTCCACTTTTGAACTGACATATGTGGATCAATTTTCAGAAGACCGACACCTGACTCCAGAAGACGCGTGTAACCATTCATCGTTTCTTCAACGATGGTGGCTGCTTCCCTGGCTTTACCTTCATAGTAAATGCGCGCTTCCTGAATGTTCGCCTGAAAGAACGCATAAAAAGTGGCTCCTGTTAACAGCCAGCCCACAGAAAAGGCCCAAGAAGGACGCTTGAGTGTATGGGTCTTTTTTAGACTGCAAAGGACAATCGCTGTAATCCATACCGCCCCTAAGAAAAATTCCAGATGGATAATGCTGTCGTTGCGAATGCCGGACCAAAAAGGCCCCAAGCCCTCGTTCGTCTTAAAAATCGAAAGAATACTGACATAAATCGCCGCAAGATAAATACCCCAAGGCGGAGATAAATGCGTAACCAACAGAAAGGAAAAAAAGATAATAAACAAATAGGGATAACCACTGGGCACAGCGAAAACAAAATGCGTCGTGAAGATCACACACAAAATCGCAAATGCTAAACGCAGGATCACCTTAAAATAAAACCAGAAATCTTCGCGAGGTAAGATGGTTGTCGTCAAGCCTCTGCGCCACTTACGCATTTCATGCAGCAATGGAAAAATAAGTAAAAACCCTAAGCAGTCCCCTAACCACCAGGTCAACCAATTTGCCGGTAAAGAACGTAAATCCAAAGTACCATTTAGAAACAACGCTAACGTACCCACAGTCGCACTGATGGCCGTAGGTCCCAGTGCCACAGACAAATATTTTAAGATCCCAGTATAAATATCCGAAGGCAAAACGGAAGAAAAATGAAAGCGTCGAAGCAGACTGACAGCGAAGACTGCTTCAAGCATATTACCCAAAGAAATCAGCGCAATCGTATTCAGAGGAATTTGCGTGCCATAATTGGCTAAGAAAGCCCCCAAAAAAATTGCCGGGAAATATTTCCTTCCGCAAAAAAATAAGATGCTAATAGCCACACCTGACGCTGGCCAAATCGGAGAGGCATTATTATTAATCGTCGCAAACTTGAGCCCCAGAACAGCGACACCGAAATACACCAGCGCGAAGATCACAACCTGAGTGAAGTACCACAGGTAATATTTAATCGGATGCGATGATCTTGGTGATTGGCTCATCTGATAACTTTACGATATTCAAAGCAGAGATGGCAGGCCCAAACAGAGCCACCCGGACATTCATCCATATAAAAAGTCGCAGGAAAAGGTGACTTATTTTACTTTTCTACGGCCGCGTTTTTGAAAGCCCGTCAACCATTCCGTACCGAAATAAATGAAGGCCAAAGCCGGCATCGCAAATCCAGCCCACGCCGTCATTGTCCATCCGCCATGGGAGTACGCCCACACCCCGGCACTTGAACCGATCGCGCCCCCCACAAAAATAGTGGCCACATAAAGACCATTCAAACGGCCACGATACTTTGCGCGCAATGAAAAGATCGCTCTTTGCCCTAGGACCAAATTTGCCGTAATCCCCGCATCCAACAAAATCGCTGAAGTTGTCAACAAGGCCAACGACAATACCGAGCCCATCGGAATTATCAACGTCATAAGAAAGGACAAGGCCGCCGCCAGCATCGCGACAGTGGTACCGACGCGACTCCACCCGTTGTCGGCAGCTCGCCCGGCCAGAGGAGCAGAGATCGCACCAGAAACTCCGGCCAAAGCAAAAAAAGCTACAGCAGTTTGCGACAATTGAAACTCGGGTCCCGTCAGCAACAAGGGTGTCGTCGTCCAAAACAAACAGAAAGCACCAAACATACACGCCTGATAAATCGCCCGGCGACGCAGAACCGGCGTGCGTGTAAACAAATGCGCCATCGAAATGATTAGTTGAGAATAACGAATATTCAAGACGGCGGGTCTTCTTTCAGGCAAATAACGATAAAGAGCTATTCCCAACAAGAACATCAAAAAGGCCGACAAAAGGAAAATCGCATGCCACGAAAACAAGTCGGTCAAGAAACTTGCGGCGGGACGCGAAAGCATAATTCCTAACATCAAACCACTCATCATCCCGCCCACGGTGCGCCCGCGCTGGGACTCTGGCACCAAGTGCGCGGCATAAGGAACGATGATTTGCACGGCGGATACGCCCAAGCCCAAACCTAAAGCAGCACAGAAGTACGGCACCAATTGGGTCGCAAAATTTAAACCGATCAGGGCACAAATGGAAATCCCCAGCATCGTTAAAATCAGACGACGATTTTCAACCAGGTCACCCAAAGGAACAATCAACAAAACCCCTAAACCGTATCCGACTTGGGTCAGAGTCACAATCAAACCAGCCGCAGCGGGTTCAAGCCCCAGAGACTGACTGATTAAAGAAACGAGCGGTTGAGCATAATAAAGATTCGCAGCGATGACTCCGACGGCGATGGTTAAAAGGAAGATCAATCCTTTATTTACAGGGGTCGATGAGTTTTCCATTGAAGAGTCCTTGTGGAGGCGAACGTACTTTGCAAAGTTACGCCAAGTTTTCGTTGCGCACAAGGAGCACGGACCCGCGTCGCGGGGACACGAGTCGCTTTCGCCTTTTACAACTTTAAAGGCAGAACTGTTTCGGACAGCTCGACATATTCTGGATGCAAGTCGACTATCAACGGCGTTAAGCGCACGCCCTTATGATAGGCATCGCGCAGTAATTTGCCGTATTCAGGATCAATGTCGTCAGCCGGAGCAAAACTGCCACAGTCATTTCTTTGCACAGTAAAAACCAACTCGGCCGTATGTCCTTGATCAACCAAGGCCATCAATTCACGCAAATGTTTTTGCCCGCGTTCAGTCACAGCGTCGGGAAACTTTGCGGCCCCGTCTTCACACAACGTCACATTTTTTACTTCGATAAAATGCATTTTATCGGAATTTTTTTTCTTCAGAGCAAAATCCAAACGCGTTTCTGCGCTGATTTTGTGTTCGGCTTTGGCTTCGTCAAATTCCGCCCAATGCGCGAAAGTACTGACGACATTTTTATGGCCCACCACCCGCGCCAAAGTCTCGCGCATGATGGTGTTCGGAGTCGCAGTGTTGACGCCGACCCAGGCGCCTTGCGGTGATTTGATCATTTCTAAAGTGAATTTCAATTTGCGTTCGGGGTTGTCGCTTTCAGAAAATAAACAATGTTGCCCGGGGTGGTTGACACTCTTTAGGCTGCCCGTATTGGGGCAATGGGCGGTGATGACTTGCCCTTGAAATTCGATATCGGCGAAAAAGCGCTTATAGCGTTTTAAAAAGATGCCCTCTTGCAGTTTGCGCGGGAATTTCATGAAGCCTCCAAAGTTGCGAAATTTCGCTCTCAAATTAGTCTTTTTACACCATTTTTGTCGATGCCTTTTGCTGGGGCTGCGAATAAAGCGCTAAACTCTCTAAATCTTCACACTTACGCAAGGCGTAATTCAGTGCAAATGCTCTAGGGTAGGCATAGAAGGGAGTGTTCATATTGATCAACTTAGTATTAGAGGAAAGGAACTTTCTCAACATGGCGACTGACGTAAAACTGCCTGAACTTGGCGAGGGTGTTACAGAAGGTGAATTAGTTAAATGGTTGGTAAAACCCGGTGATTCTGTAAAAGCCGATCAACCTATCGCAGAAGTATTAACGGACAAAGCAACTGTTGAGGTTCCATCTCCTGTTGCCGGCGTAGTAAAAGAAACAAAGTTCAAACCCGGTGACGTCGTCAAAGTTGGCGCGACAATGATCTCTCTTGATGGCGCTGGAGCGACGGTTTCTGCTCCAACTGCGGCCGCGGCAAAACCAGCAGCTCCAACCGCATCGACTCCTGCGCCGGCTCCTGCAGCGGCGGCTTCGGGTAAAGTCCAAGACATCAAACTTCCTGAATTGGGAGAAGGTGTTACCGAGGGCGAACTAGTTAAATGGTTGGTAAAACCAGGCGACACAGTCAAAGCAGACCAAGCGATTGCTGAAGTATTGACTGACAAAGCAACTGTTGAAGTTCCGACTCCGGTTGCCGGCACAGTAAAAGATTTAAAATTCAAATCTGGCGACGTCGTAAAAGTCGGCGCAACAATGATCACCCTCCAAGGTGGTGGCGCAGCTCCAACCGCAGCAGCTCCAGCGGGCGCACAACGTGAAGTACCAGCTTCTGCGCACGCAAATTTCGCGGCGGCTTCAGCTCCCCTTCAATCAAGCACTTCATCTGTTGCAGCTTCTCACGCGGCGGCTCCGGGTGGGATCTTCCCTCCTGTGGCTGACTCGAAGGTTTTAGCTACACCAGCAACTCGCCGTCTTGCGCGCGAGATGAATGTTGATATTAATTCTTTGGGTGGTTCAGGTCTTGCGGGTCGCGTGACTCGCGAAGATGTATTGTCGGCTAAAGGCTCTACTGGTTCTGGTATGGCAGCAAAAGCGCCTTCAGCCCCAGGCATGACTATTCCTAAACCTTCTTACCAAGGCCCGGCGGGTGCTGCTGAAGAGCGCGTACCAATGATCGGTATCCGCAAGAAAATTGCTGAAAACATGCAGCGTTCGAAACACGTGATTCCACATTTCACGATCATGGACGAAGCAAAAGTCGATGCGATGGTGGCATTGCGTGAAAGCTTGAAAGATCACGCTGAGAAAAACGGCACAAAGATCACTTACTTGCCTATCATCATGAAGGCTTTGATCGCGACGATCCGTGAATTCCCAATGTTCAACGCTTCGATTGACGATGCTGCTGGTGAAATCGTTTACAAAAAATATTTCAACCTTGGTTTCGCAGCCGACACACCAAACGGTCTTGTTGTGCCTGTGATCAAAAATGCCGATCAAAAATCTATTTTGGAAATTTCTAAAGAGATCATTGATCTGTCAAAACGCGCTCGCGATGGCAAATTGAAACCAGATGAAATGAAAGGTGCAACAATCACTGTGACGAACATTGGTTCGATCGGTGGCACTTACGCAACTCCGGTCATCAACCATCCAGAAGTCGCTATCTTGGGCATGTACAAAATCGACGAAAAAATCGTTTTGAAAAACGGCCAAGTTTCTGCGATCAAAGTAATGAACTACACAATGACTGCCGATCATCGATTGATCGACGGCGCAGTGGCAGCTCGTTTCTTGGCGGCATTCATTGCACGCATTGAAAACCCTGGAAAGCTTTTGGTGGAGTTGATTTAGATCATGCAAGTCGCTCTTCTTGTCCTTAGCACTTTATTTCTGTTTTCCTGTGCTGGTTTTGAAAAAAACCTGAAGCAACAGTGCGAAACAAAAAATTGGAGTGCCGAAGGACAAGCAGACGCCTTAGCTGGCAAAGTTGCCGGCTCGGAGCTGTTGAATAAGTGTATTTCTAAATTTAAGACTCCGGCGACGGACGAAGAATACATGACCGGTTATGAACAAGGTCAGCAACAGTTTTGTACGTTTGATTACGGCTTGTATATAGGACGCCAAGGACGCGACTATAACAAAACGTGCACCCCTTCTATCGAGGCTTCTTTTTTAGCTGGATATTCGCAGGGCAAGTTAGAGTTTGAATACATTGCAATGGCGAAAGAAAAACTAAAACTGATTCGCCAAGCAAGAGAAGTGGAAGAAAGCAAATTGCGCGGGCAAATGAAGTGCGGATCGAACTCCGACTGCAAGATCCCCGTAAAATGCAAAACAGTCCACGAACCAGGCCTCCCAAAAA